>JAUZEU010000614.1 GCA_030838885.1 Bryobacterales bacterium
CGTATAGCCCCCCAGACGCACCGCTCGTGAGCAAAGACCTCCGATTGGCCGCGCGGCGATTTCCAGCATGTAAACGCCGGAACCATTCACTCGCATTTCCGCATGAATCGGCCCGTGCCAAAGTCCGAGTGCGCTCGCTGCTCGCCGGGTCGTCTCGATAATCGCAGCCTGCGTCTCCGCCGGTTCCAGTGACGGAGTCACATAGATCGTTTCTTCGAAGAACGGTCCTTCCAGAGGGTCCGGCTTATCGAAGATCGCCAGTGTTTGAAGATGCCCGTGGGACATCAGGCCCTCCAGTGCGAACTCTCGCCCCGGGATGTACTCCTCGACCTGTATATCGGCATCGGGATCATCGACTATGCGCCTGATGCGCTCCCGCGCCGAAACGAATTCCGCGAGATCGTTCGCGCGTATCACTCCGCGGCTGCCTGACAACCCCAGCGGTTTCAGAACGCAGGGAAACTCCGGCGTAATGTGCTCCCCGGCGCGTGCAAGCACGAAGCGCGGAGCAGGCAATCCCGCCTCAGCGAAACGTGCCCGCATACGGTGTTTATCTCTGCAGAGCTCCGCTGCGGCCGGTGGGTGCCAGGGCAATCCGAGCCGTTCCGCCGTTCTTGCCGCGATCACCGTGGGCCGATCCCCTACCGCGACGATACCGTCCACTTGCACTCCGACTGCGCAAACCTCCTCCGGTTCCTCGAATCGAACCGCGATGGCGTTGTCACCCCACGGGTCCTCCATGATGTGGCAACGGTCTGTCGCCAGCACGACTTCTACCCTGAGACCCCGGGCAGCGTGTGCGAATGATCGCACCTGGTATCCCGTAGTCGCCGCGAAGAGCAGAATCCGATCCAACTTCCTACAATACGCGGTTCCCCGGCGTCGCAGACTGCAAGCGGCACTTGCATTTCACCTTTTGTTCGCCTACTATAGACCTCAAATGGCCCTTACGCGCAGGCAAAAGGAAGTGCTCGACTTTATCGCCTCATATCAGGTCGAAAACGGGTACAGTCCCAGCTATGAAGAAATCGCCCGTGGCCTCGAGCTGGCCTCCATCGCAACGGTCCACAAACACATCTCCGCGCTGCAGACGAAAAACTATCTCCACCGCAGCCACAATCAAAGCCGCTCGATTGAAGTTGCCCCGCGTTACTTACAGGAGCAACGTCGTAATCGTTTCGAAGCTTCTTTGGAGGTTCCCCTGCTTGGCTCGATAGCCGCTGGCATGCCCGTCGAAGCTTACGAAGACAAAGTGACCGTTAGTTTCGCCGATTTTGTCGGACAGAAAGATACCTACGCGCTGCGCGTCCGAGGTAACTCAATGATTGACGATCATATTTGCGAGGGTGACATGATCCTCGTGGAAAATTCCAAAGACGCAAAGGACGGCGATATTGTCGTCGCACTTGTGGGTGGAAATGAAACGACTCTGAAGCGTTTCTATCGCGAACCGGGCAATGTCATCCGCTTACAGCCTGCCAACGCAGCCATGAGCCCCATGCGCCTGCCCGCCCACGAAATCCAAATTCAGGGCCGGCTTCTCGCAGTTCTTCGAAAATATTAGAGACAGTAAAAATTTAGCTGGAACGCTGACCGTATTCCGCTACTGCGCGAAACCAGTCTTCTGCCGGATTTCCACCCTGATAACCACGCGCTTCCCAATATCCATACGCAATCTTTGCAATAACGTCATGCGGGTTCTCCGCAACTGGCTGCACAATTACTTCCGCAACGGGTATTTCAACAAAAACATCCGCTACTGCTGCTTTGCTATGCTTCGCCGAAGTGACTCGTGAAGCTCTCGGATTTGCAGTGGCAGGTGTCTCAACGCTGACTTTGCTGGTCTTTTTGCTTGTTATTGGTTTGGTTGCCATAATAAAAGTACCTTTGTAGTGTAAACCAAAGAAGTTACAATTCAGCGAAAAAACGTTGTATCGGTTGTATAAGTGTGAGCCCGATATCTTTAAATCCCGACGTGGCGCTCCTATTGCTCACTATTGGTGCGCTCGCTGTTTGCGCGGAATTTCTGCGTCCGGGAACGATAATTCCAGGCGTGCTGGGCTGCATTTCTCTGTTATTTGGTTTCGCTGCCCTTCCACAAATCCGGTGGCAAGGCGCCCTGCTCTCCATCGTCGCGTTGGCGCTCCTCGCGCTCGAAGCGAAGTACCCGTCGCGACACTTACTCACCGCAGCGGGAACCGTTACGTTGCCTCTGGGCGCGCTCATCATGGAACCTCGCATTCATCTAATCACCGCGGTGCTCACCACAGTGCCCCTCGCCATCGTCGTCAGCTTCCTGTACAACGCCGCCGTTCGCGCGCACCGTAATAAATCGCTCTGAAACGTACTCGCGATATCCTGTAAGGGAATGACGCAGACCGGCGAAGACAAAGAACTGGTTCTCGGTAACAAGCAACTCATCAGCCTGTTCTTCGTGGTTGTGGCCCTCTGCGGCGTTTTTTTCGCCATGGGATACATGATTGGAAGGAACTCCGGCAGGACGACACTCGCAGCCGACGGCTCCGGATCTGCGGCCAGCGCCCTCGCCGCTTCGCCTGGCAACTCACAGCGGCAACAGCCCGAGCCGCCCCGCGAGACCGCCGCTTCCACGCCGGACTCAGCAACTCCGACTGTCTCAGATAAGCCCGATGCTACTTCGTTCGATACCAAACCAGCGCGTGATACTGCCGCTCCTCAGCCCTATGACTCCAAAGCCGTCTCCACTCCCGAAGTCGGTGCCTCGTATTTGCAGGTAACCGCGTTGCCGCGGGCCGATGCCGATGGAGTTGTAAAGACATTACGCGACCAAAGCTTTCCCACCATCCTGGCCACGAGTTCAAAGGATGGTCTCTTCCGGGTGCTTGTCGGTCCCTATCACCAGACGTCGGAGCTGGCGGATGCCAAATCACGCCTCAAAACTATCGGCTTCGGCAGCGCCTTCGTTCAGAAGCAATGACACCGTTAGTCCAGATTCAGCCGCCCCGGCCCCGTCTGCCCGAATGGACGCGCAAATCGTCGACCCACTTTGAATCCCTGAACAAGTTGAAGTCCGGTCTGCGAGCGCTGAACCTGCACACAGTTTGCGAATCCGCACGCTGCCCCAATATTCACGAATGCTTCCATCGCGGTGCTGCGACCTTCATGATCCTCGGCAACCTCTGCACCCGTGGCTGCGGCTTCTGCTCCGTCCCGAAAGGCAGTCCCCGCATCCACGACATGAGGCTCGATCCCGCAGAGCCCGCCAACGTGGCACGTATGGCAGCCGAGATGAAGCTCCGCTACGTCGTTATCACCAGCGTGAATCGTGACGACCTTGCAGATGGCGGTTCCACCCACTTTGCCGAAACCGTGCGCCAGGTGAAGCAAGCCCTTCCCGATGCCCGCGTCGAAGTCCTCACACCCGACTTCGACGGCAATCTCGATGCCGTCGCCCGCGTGCTGCGTGCCCAGCCCCACGTCTTCAACCACAACATGGAAACCGTCCCGCGCCTCTATCGCCGCGTGCGCCCCCAGGCCAACTACCAGCAGTCGCTCGATGTGCTGCAATTCGCCCGTCGCGAGAGTCCTGCAGTGCTGACCAAATCCGGCTTCATGGTCGGCCTCGGTGAAACCCCCGACGAAGCCGAGCAGTTGCTCCGCGATCTGCATGCCCACGAAGCGGACGTAGCCACCATCGGCCAATATCTTCAACCGACGCGCCGCAATCTTCCGGTCTCTGCATACATCTCGCCTGACCAGTTCGAACACTACCGCACGTTCGGACTTTCCCTCGGCTTCAAAATGGTCTTCAGCGGCCCCTTGGTACGTAGTTCGTACATGGCGGACCTGGTCAGCGAGCAGGCAGCGCACGCGTGAACTGGGTTCTTGCCCTCACCAGCGCCTTGCTGCTGGTTGGGATCTTCCCCGGCTATAATCTCGCCTGGCTCGCTCCTGTCGCTCTCACCCCCCTGATCATCGCCTGCGCCCGTGAGCCCCGCTGGCGCACTCGCTTCGCCTTCGGCTACCTTGCAGGGTGCATCTACTGGGGCGGTCTGTGCAACTGGATTCAGTGGACCCTGGCCCACCACGCGGGAATGGGCAACACGGCCGCCTGGCTGGTTTTCTTCCTCTTCTGCCTCCTGAAAGGCCTGCAAACGGGCATCTTCGCCGCCCTCGCCGGAAGTCTCTCGCCACCCTTGATCGCCGCGCTCTGGGTCGTCATTGAGTGGACGCATGCGTACACATGGTTTGAATGGCTGAATCTGGGCAATGCGGGCAGTGAGATGTCCCTGCTCCTCCGTCTCGCGCCCATCACCGGAGTGGAAGGAATCTCGTTCGTTTTCGCCTTCATGTCCGCTGTGATCGCAACCGTGATCCTGCGCCGCCGGCGTCTCGCCAGCGCATGGCTGTTGCTCCTGCCAGGCATCTTCCTTCTGCCCGACATTCCGGCTCCTCAGCGCGGTGACCATGCCGCAATTGTTGTCCAGCCCAATATCAGCGACGAAACAATGTGGTCGGAGGAACTGCAGGCCCGCACCGAAGAGCAACTGGGTCGCCTCTCCGTCTCACCACTCCTCGGTAGAGACCACTCCGTCGATGTCATCGTCTGGCCCGAAATGCCCGGCCCATTTTACGAATACGATCCACGCTTCGTGGGGATCGTTTCCGCAACTGCGAAGACTGCGCATGCCGCCGTCCTCACCGGAGCAGTGGGACGAGCCGCCGACCGTGCCCCCCTCAACTCCGCCATGCTCGTCGGACCCGATGGCGCCGTCGTCAGCCGTTATGACAAGGTCAATCTCGTCCCGTTCGGAGAGTTCGTGCCCTGGCCATTCGGCACACTCGCTCAGAAGATCTCAACCGAAGCGGGCGACTTCGTGCCTGGCAACAAAGTCGTAATCTCCTCCATTGGTCCGCATCGCATCGGCACCTTCATTTGCTACGAATCTGTCTTCCCGGGCTACGTCCGAAAGTTCGCCGCATCCGGGGCTGAAGTTCTTTTCAACATCTCGAATGACAGCTGGTTTGGCCGGAGTCAGGCTCGCTACCAGCATCTGCGCATCGTTCGGATGCGAGCGGCCGAAAACCGACGCTGGATCGTCCGCGCCACCAATGACGGTGTTTCCGCGGTCATCGACCCCGCTGGCCGCTTAGTCCGTACCGCTCCCGAATTTCAGGAAGTTACCTCCCGCATGCAATTCGCATACCGCCAGGACACAACTTTCTACGCCCGCTTTGGTGACTGGTTCGTAGCGCTCTGCGCCCTTATTGCTACCGCTGGCGTTGCCATGCGGTACCGTACCACCATGCGGAACCCGCGCACGCCACCGCGCACGGCACCAGAATCCACGCACTGATCCGCCAGGCCGTCATACACGCTCCCGCCAGTGCTATGGTCTGCAGCACTCCGTTCCCAAACGAAGCCCCGCTCGAGAACCGCCACCGTGTCTGCTCGCGCCGCTCTTCAACGGACGGCGCATGTCCGATCGCCAGCACCGTCAGTGCGCCCGTCAGGCCAGCCACGGGAGCCAGCGGCAATGTCAGCACCGCAGTGACAATCAGGAACGCTATGTCCTTAGCAGCCAGAATGCGCCAGCCCGCCACCGGCATCAGTTGGTAACGCGTCAACCCGCTGCTCGATTCCAAACCAAACAGGCATTGCGCATAACTCGAAAGCGCCAGCACCACAAGCAGCGTCAGCACGATCAGCGCCTCTGTTGGCAGGGTCGGAATCAGCAGCCGGTAAACAAGCCCCGAAACGCTCATCAGCAACGCCATATAGAAATCGAGCGTTAGCAAAATCTCGCGCAGGTTCTTCCTCACAAGTTGCCCCATCACTCCGCGCGCCGCCGGAATCCACCGCAGAAATCCCGGTTCGCCGCTAACGGAGGGCACGAAAAACCCAACTGCAAAGAGCCCGACAGCTACGGCCAAAACCCCCAGGCTCTCTGTATGTTTCACCGACCAACCCGCCAGCACTGCAAGCACCCAGGTCAGCGGATTGATCCACGGGCTCAGCAGCCGCAGCGTCCGGAGATCTGCCTTTCCCAAAGGCCACAAAGCCAGCCGCTCTGCCGGAACCTTCCGCAACGGATCCGCGCTCATCGGGAACAGGACCACGAGCGCACCCACCAGGTAAACGAATACCCCGGCCTCCTGCATCAGAAGCGCGCTGGCCACAAAAAAATTGTTGGTAGCAATGGAGTGAAAGGTCTTTCGCTCGCGTTTTGCAGCGATAGCGAGAGCTCTCAGAATTGCCTTCAGACCCGGCTTCAGAGCGACGAAGCTCCCAGCCATTCCAGATCTTCCACCGGCGGATACCCGATCAATTCGAAGTACATCTCTTCCAGTGGTCGCGTCAGTTCCGCAGCCGTCGCACTCCACACAATCCGGCCACTCCGAATCACCATAAAATGCGAAGCCATTCGCTCAATGGCGGAAAGAATATGCGAAGTCAGAAACACCGTCGTACCCCGCTCCGCAACCTTCGAAAGCAGTTCGCTGATGGTCCGCGAACTCATCGGATCAATCGCCTCAAAAGGCTCATCCAGAAACAGCACCGGCGGATTATGAATCAGCGCCATCGCCAGCGCCGTCTTCTTGCGCATCCCGCTCGAACACTGGTTCGCAAACACGCCGCGCCCGTGCTCCAGATCCAGCACGCGCAGCAACTGCGCCGACCGGCTCCGCGTCACGTCCCGCTGAAGCCCGTAAACGTCGCCTGTCAGCGTCAGGTGCTCTTCCACTGTCAGGTCGTCGAACAACCCCAGATTCGCCGGCAGGACGCCAATCTTCCGCTTCAGTTCCAGCCCGCCTGTCGTGACGCTCAGCCCCGCAACTGTAACGTCTCCCGACGTAGGAGCCAGCAACCCGGTCAGCATATTCACTGTCGTGGATTTCCCCGCGCCATTGTGCCCCATAAACGCACAAATAGCGCCCTTTGGAATCTCGAATGACAGGTTATCCACCGCCGTAAAATCGCCAAAACGCCGGGTCAGATTATGGGCGGAAATCACTCCTTCAACTCTACAATCGTGGCCCCCGCGCCTCCTTCGAACTGCGACGCCGGATAGTACTTCTCCACATGCGGACTTTTCTTCAGCAAGTCCTGCACTGCCCTCTTTAGTACGCCCATCCCGTGCCCGTGAACAATCCGAACTCGCGCCGCGGTTGCCATTACCGCCGAATCCAGAAAGCGCTCCAGATGGTCCATCGCCTCGTCCGCACGCTCTCCGATGATGTTGAGTTCCTGCACCGAAGGGCTCAGTTCCGGCCCGCCCCGGAAAGTTATATTCTTCCCCAGCTTCGGCGACGAGAGCCCCCCCGCCTCAGCAAAGACCTCTACCACATCGGAAGCCGCAATCTGCAGTTTAATGAACCCGGCCTCTACCTCCAGCCGGTCATTTCCCAGCACACGTCGAACCCGCGCCAGATCCCGCAGCCCCTTCACCCGAACCCGCACGCCCTCTTCGATCCTGAGCTTCCGTGGCGCGTCGGCAGGTGCCTGCGCAGGCAGCACGGAAGTCTCCCAGTCCTCGCGCATTTCCCGGCTCACTTTAGCGGTCTGACGTTGCGCCTGATCCACAGACTTCCGCCGCTCCGCCGTCTCCGCAATCTTCGCCACGGCTTCGTCAGCCCGATCCTGCCAGCGCCGCTGCAACTCCTCGAACCGGGCCTCCAGATCACGCAACTTTGCCGTCAGTTGCCGCTCGGCCTCCAGCGCCTCACGACGACCCCGCGCCCCCATCTCCAGACGCTCACGCTCCAGCGCCTCACGCTGCTGTTCCGCCGCCTCCAGCCGCTTATGCAGATCGGCAATCAGTTGCGAAAGCTCGATCTCCTGCGTGCTGAGCGAAGCCCGCGCGCGCCTGAGAATATCTTCCGGCATTCCCAGTCGCGCCGCGATATCCAGACCCGCTGATTTTCCTGGCAGTCCCACCTGCAGCTGATAAGTCGGCGCAAGCGTCTCCTCATCGAAGCCCATCGAAGCGTTCAGAACCGTCTTCGTGTTCGCCCCGTAAATCTTCAGCGCAGTTAAGTGCGTCGACGCGAGCGTAAACGCTCCCGCTGCCCGGAAGTGATCAACGAGCGCCACTCCCAGCGCGCCGCCCTCTTCCGGATCGGTAGCCGACCCGATCTCATCCAGCAACACCAGAGAATCCGGCGTCACATCAAGCGCCATTTCCCGCAATCGCGACACATGCGCCGAAAACGTACTCAGATTCTGCTCAATCGACTGGTGGTCGCCGATATCCGCCAAAATCTGCTCGAATAACGGCAACTCCGCCGCCGCACACGGCACCGGCAAACCAGCCTGAGCCATCAGCGCAATCACGCCAATGGTCTTCAGCGTAACCGTCTTTCCGCCCGTATTAGGGCCGCTGATCAGCAGAGTCCGGCACTCGCGATCCAACGTAAGACTGAATGGCACCACAGAACCCTTATTACGCCGCAGCACATCCATCAGCAGCGGATGCCGCGCATTGCGCAGCTGCAGGCGTTCGCCAAATACCGGAATACAGCAATCGAAATCGGTCCCGAACCGTGCCTTCGCAAAGATCAGGTCCAGCGCCGCCATGACTCCCGCAGCTTCGCGAATCGGTTCGGCGTAGCCACGCAACCGCTCGCTCAGTTCGCGCAAAATGCGAAAAACCTCCCGCATTTCCTCTTCGTGCAGCCGCACCAGTTCGTTATTCAGGTCGATGGTTTCCATCGGCTCCAAAAACAGCGTCTGACCTGTATTGCTTGCCCCATGCACCACGCCCGGCAGCCGCCGCCGCTGCCCCGCGATCACCGGTACCACAAACCGGTCGTTGCGAATGGTGATGTACTCCTCCTGCAGAACCCCCTCGTTCCGGTTCGCGCGCAGAAAGCGTTCCAGCGAGTCCTGGATTCCCTTCTTCTGCTTCTCAATCTCCCGCCGAAGCCGGTTCAGATGCGGACTCGCACTGTCCATCACCGTACCGTCCGCCTGAATCTTGCCCTCAATGGATCGAAGCAGATCGCGAAAATCGCCGATTCGGTTTGCCCGCGCCGCCAGCAGCGGAAACCGCGCCGCCGCTGCAGTCAGAAACGACTTCGCATCCGCTGTACGATCCAGAAACCCGATCAGGTCGAAAATCTCTTTCGGCTCCAGCGCCGCGCCTTCAATATGCAGCTTCTGAACCGACACGGTCACATTGGGCAGGCCATTTAGATTCACCCGAATGGCCGCGCCCTGCCCTGCCGCCTGCGGAGACCCGGCCGCCCGCAGGTAGGCCATCCCCTCGCCCGCTTCGGCAAGAGCAAGCTCAATTTCCGCACGGTCGATGGAAGGCGCAATCTTCTGCAGTTCCGCATCCCCCGCCGAAGTCGCCACATACCGGCGCACCAGCGCAAGTACGTGCTCCCATTCAAGTTCTTTAGAACTGGTGAGATTCATCCCGCTTACCAGACAGCCTTCGGATAGTGCGCCCGGATACTCTCATCCGCCGTCACCAGAGGTGCATACCCGTTCGCCTTTGCATGAGAAACAATCATCAGATCGAACGGATCCCGCGTCCAGGTCTCGAACAG
>JAUZEU010000620.1 GCA_030838885.1 Bryobacterales bacterium
TGTACGGCAGCGGCATGGGTAATCCCAGCCTTCACGATCACGAAAATCTTCCGATCCTGGTCGCAGGTGGCGCCGCGACCGGCCTGAAGGGCGGTCGGCATATCAGGTACGAGAAGGGAACCAACCTGGCCAATCTCCACCTCACGCTGCTCGATCGCGTTGGTATTCATCTGGATTCGTTCGTGGACAGCACCGGAAAGATCGAAGACCTCTTCGAGCGAATTGACGTCGGATAGGAGACGCAAATGCACTGGAGAAAAACAGGCGGGCTCATGCTCCTGGTGGTCGGCCTCGCCGCTCCAGCCGTCGCGGCGGCGCGTGCGGCTCTCGCCGACGCCGCCGAGCAACGCGACAAGACCAGCATCCGCACGCTCCTCGGCACGGGCGTCGACGTGAACGCCGCCCAGATCGATGGGACCACCGCATTGCACTGGGCCGCGTATCACGACGATGCGGAGACCGTTGCATTGCTTGTGCGAGTCGGCGCCAATGTGAACGCTCTGAACCGCTATGGCGTGCCGCCGCTGGCACAGGCCTGCACGAACGGCAACGCTGCAATCGTGAAGCTGTTGCTGGAGGCCGGAGCCGACGCGAACGCCACGATGAAAGGCGGGGAATCCGTACTCATGCTGGCTGCGCGCTCGGGGAACGCCGAGGCGGTGAAGGCGCTGCTCGCGCGCGGCGCCAACCCAAAGGCACGCGAACGGCTCGGCCAGACGGCCCTGATGTGGGCGGCGGCTGAGGGGCACACCACCGTCGTCCGCGCGCTGATCGAGGCTGGAGCCGACATCGACGCAACAGTCGACTCCGGGTTTAGGGCGTTCTTCTTTGCCGTGCGTGGGGGCCACCTCGACACGGTGCGCGCGTTTGTCGCGGCGGGCGCCGATGTGAATGCGATGATGCAGCGTCCGGAGAGCGCGCTCGGCAGAGCGGGCGGGGGAGGGGGACGTTCTGGCGCGGCCAGAGGACCGGGCACAAGCCCCTTGATGCTCGCCGTGCAGAACGGCCACTTCGAGCTTGCGATTGCGCTGATCGACGCGGGCGCCGATCCGAACGATGTGCGAACAGGATTCACTCCGCTCCACACGATTGCCGGGGTGCGAAAGCCGGACTCGAGCGACATCAGCGATCCCGCGCCGCCGACCGGGTCGGGGAGCCTCTCGAGCGGGGAGTTCGTGCGCGAAATCGTGAAGCGAGGCGCGAACGTCAATTTTCGCCTGCCCAAAGGCACCCGGAAGCAGCCCGCCACATCTTCAAGCATCGGGTCTGAAGGGGCGACGCCGTTTCTCTTTGCGGCCGATCGCTCCGACGTTCCGCTGATGCGCCTGCTCCTGGAACTGGGCGCTGATCCTCTGCTGCCGAACTTCAGCAACACCACACCGCTGATGGCTGCAGCCGGTGTCGGCACGAACGAGCCGCAGGAGGAGGCGGGCGAGGAAAGCGAAGCGCTGGAAGCTGTGAAGATACTGCTTGACCTGGGCGCTGACATCAACACCGTGGACAACAATGGGGATACGGCTATGCACGGAGCCGCGTATAACATTTACCCGCTTGTCGTGAAGCTGCTGGCTGAGCGTGGAGCCGATCCGCAAATCTGGAAGAATCCCAACAAAGCCGGCGGGACGCCACTATTCATCGCCGAGGGTTACATCAGCCGTCTCCCGCGTCCCGATGCACCGACGATCGAAGCCATTACCAAGCTGATGCTCGCAGCGGGCATTTCGACAGCAGGCGAACGGCCGAAGATCGTTGATAGCTACCAGAAGTCCGTAGAGCCGCCCAAGCCTCCCAAACCGACGAAGTGAGACGCCAAGTCCGGCTTGAGCCAAGGTCTTCAGCCGGACCTGGCGCGGCATAGAAGACTGCGCACACCGTGCCGAACCCCGGTGGCAAAGGAGGGATCATGCAAAATTGGGGGTTTTCCAACGCGCGGATAGTCCGCACTAATGAGCGATGATCCTCTCAGGCTGTCTCTGCACGGCGCGCGCGTCTGGACGAGGCGGTGGCGGTCCAGACCCTGGACGTCGCCGTGAGGATGCTCTTCACGACAGACTGCGGCCAGCGCTTGGCCGGGTAACGCACTCGTTTGGTCAAAGAATCAAGCGGCTGGGAGTAATACTTAAGCAGGCCGCCAAGGCGTTCGCGACAGCAAACGGTCCCGGGCTTGGGTTTCAGCGTGCTCGATGAATTCGCTCAACGCCCGCCGTAATGAAGCTTCTCCGAACAAAATGAGCTTAGACAGGCATTCTTGCCTGATGGAGCAAACCCAGCGCCTGGCGAAAGCGTTCAAGTTCGGGCTGCGCGCTGGAAGCGCCAGAGGCTGTATGCCGCTTGACCGCAGTACATCGAGAAAGGCAGCGCAGAACTTCGTATCCCGATCATGAAGAAGGTACTGTTGGCCACGGAGAAACCCGGAACTCTCGCCGGTTGCGTTGCGAGCCATCTGGAGGATCCATTCGGAGGTGGGATGCCTGGTCAGGCCCGCGAGGCTGATGCGGCGCGTTTCCAAATGGACGAAGAACAGGACGTAGTAGGTGGCGAGACCTCGCCAGGTGAGCACCTCCACTGTGAAAAAGTCGGTGCCGGCCAGCACGGCCATGTGGGATGCAATGAAATCCCTCCAGGTGGTCTGCTGGCTCCGCCTGGGCGCGGGCGCGATCCGTATCGGCGAAGAATGTTTCCCACCGTCTGATCGGAGACGGAATGGCCAAGATTGCCCAGAGCTCCGACGATGCGATCGTATCCCCAACCGGGGTTCTCTCGGGCGAAGCGGACAATGAGCGCCTCCACTTCGGAGGCGGTTGGGGGCCGGCCTGATGAAACGCGGTGTTTGGAGCCATCGAATTTGTGGGCCATGAGCCAGCGGTACCAGGCGAGGATGGTTATCGGGTTTGGCGACACAGGCCACCTGCTGGAGCGCAGTGCGACCGAGCCGCTTGCCGATCTCAGCAAGGGGGGATCGCTCGGGATCGGAAAGGCACATACGGGTAGGAAGGTGCGCTCGGAGGATTCGATTTTCGGCGATCAGATACTCATTCTGGAGCAGAAGTTTCTGATTTACCAGCCCGGTTGTGTATGCCAGGAGGCGAGCCCATTTGTTGTCTGGCATGAGGAAGATCCATCATAAACTCAACCCGCTCGCTTCGATATTTTGGCCACATGCCCTTTCGCGGCGGCCGGCCAGGGTCCGGTCGACTTCTCCGGCACGTGGAGAATGGATGCTCCAAGAAGCGAGTCGGCACACCAAGGCGAGTCCATCGGGCCGGTCACTCTGATCGTCAAACAGAGTGGCAACGATCTCACTATCGAGACCAGGCGTCGCGATTCCGATTCATCCACGCTTCGCAGCGAAATCCTGACCTACAGACTGGATGGCAGGAAGACCACGACAAAAGGACCGAACGGCACGCCGATCACTTCCAAAGCGCACTGGGAAGGACCCAAGCTCGTGATTGAAACCGCGCGGAATATTTCGCAATCCACCGTAACGACATCTTACGTCTACAGCCTGGATCCCAAACGGAAAGAAATGACCATCCAACAAACTCTTACAGTCCAACACGGCTACCAGGGCGAAGGAGCTAAGAACACCGGAGCCGGCACCGACGTGTTTATAATAACTCGGATCTCGGCTGCGCAGTAACCCGCGCTAGGCTGGGCGCCCGTCTTGCTGAGGACATGGGCCTCGGAGATACCATTCAGGCCCTCGCGCTGCTCTTGCGTGACCGCGCCAACGGCGTCGACCGCCTGGCTCCGCTCGTGTGCCCAACACCCGTGGATGGAAACCGGCGGAAGGAAGCGGCACGCTTTGCTCCCGGCCTGCCGGTCCTCGTCCATCATGGACTGGCGCACACGCGCGACCAGGAATTCGCGGAACAGACTGTGCGCCAAGCGCTCGTCATCTCATGTTATGTGCTCGCAGATCGCGACCTCGAGCTGTTGAAAGAGGTAGCCTGGTTTGGAATCGCGCCGTGCGAATCGCTGAGGGTACACCGGTCGAGAACAGCGTCGGCGAACTGTGGTCCATCATGGACTTCCTGAACCTAGTTTTTCTCGGCAACCAAACCGAGTTCAATCGCCGGTTTCTACTTTCCATTCGGAAGCGGGCCGATTCCGGGGCGGTGCGTTGTAAGGTGGCGCCCGCAGCTCGACGGTGCAGAGTCCCTCCGGTGATCCGGATGTACGGATGCAGCATAGAAATGGATCTCGTCGGAGGGTGCGAATGCCGACTGACTTTTACTTGGAGAGGCTCCAGTACGCATCGCCTTGTCACCACGTGTATAGACCTGCGTCGAATCGTATCCGGTAAAGGTGCTCATCGCCCCGCAAGGAGGGAAGGGTCAGTACAGACCGGCCAGTCATCGCCCTTTGAAGCAGAATTGCCTCGGCATCAAAACCAGGTCTCGGGGCAATCACAGATCATGCAGGAGATCGTCTTAAATCCTTTACAGCCTCGACAGCGGTGTCGGCCAGCAATGTGTGCATAGGAGGCAAATCAGAATGGCGCACAAATGCAGTCAGGCAAGAAACGCGAGAATGACTTCAAAAGCGGACCTTCAGCCCAAACTGAATAATCCGGGGGTCAAGAGTATTCTGAACGACTCCGAACGCAGAGTTCCCAAAATCTCGTCCATTCCCCGTCAGCAGCCAGTTAGAGTGATTTAGGACATTGAAGAATTCCGCGCGAAACTCCGTGTGCAATCGCTCCGTAATGTCGGTATTCTTGCGGATTGAGAGATCCCAGTTCGCGATCCCCGGACCAATCACTGTCGTTCTGCCGGCAGTGCCGTATCGAACATCACCGGAGAGGAGTGCCTCAGGGGCCGCAAAGCATGAAGTCCGGAAGAATCGGTCGACGGTTTGCTCACCGCGCGGCAGATTCGGGTTGCAGATCAAATCGGGGCGGGCTGCGCCTTCGGTTCCGATGCCGAGCGGGTCGCCGGCGCGACGAACAGTGATGGGATAGCCGGACTGCAGCGAAATGATGCCGTCCAAACCCCAGCCGCCAGCTACGGCGTTGAGTGCACCGGACCAACCGGATCCGAAATGCCTCCCCTTGCCAAAGGGCAGATCATATACGTAGGCTGCCGTCATGCGATGCCGGTGGTCCTGGTTCGCCAGACCTTTGTCGGCTTTAATGTTGAGAATGTCCTGAATACGGTTTCCCGTGTCCGCATCGCCACCGCTGTTGAAGGCTGCCGCATCCGAAATGGCTTTGGACCAGGTGTATGTGCCGAGCACGGTGAGCCCGCCGGCAAACCGCTTCTCCAGCCGCGTTTGCAAACCATGATAGTTGGCAAATGCCGTACTGGTGGTTTCAAAGGCATTGCTGAGCGGGACGATAACTCCATTCCACATGGCGAACGGCACAAGCCGACGGAATTGGTTGCGGCCCGAGCCAATGTCGCTTCGGATATTCGGATTGTTGCTCAGGTCAGGAATAGAGTAGCGGGGACCCAGAGGTTCGGCTGTATTGACGTTCTGGCGGCGATTGAGCCGGGTTGCCTTATTCCCTACGTAAGCTACCTCCAGTACCGTATTACCCCAAAGCTGGCGCTGAATACTGAAATTCCAGTTCTGTAGGTATGCATTCCGAAAGTCCTTACTATACGCGTTGGGCCCAGGGCTATAAGAAGCGACCGGACCCGTGCCAAAATCTGCACTGGGCTTGTCAATCAGGAATCCGAAAAAGCCCTCCGCTGGCGGCGGTCCGTTGTGGAAAAAGCCGAGGTCGATCTGGTCTTCAATAACGAACGGCCAGTTCTGGATGCTGTCTTCCGTGAGGATCAGCGGTACCGTGTCATAGAATATGGCGTACCCGCCTCGCAGAACGGTTTTCTGGTTGCCCAGCGGCTGCCAGGCAAACCCGAAGCGCGGCCCGAGATTTTTTTTGTCGACAGGAGAAATCGAGCGGGGCAGCGGCGTCGCTTTGTACCTCGCGGCCTGTCCTTCTGCCACGCCAAAAGTGGGGACGTAGGGACTGTTCAATGTCATCGTTGCCGCGCAGCCCGGGGTGGTGAATGAGGGGCAACGCTGCGTGAAGACTATGGTGCTCAACTCATCATTCACATCTTTGGGCGGGATATACAGCTGATACCGTATCCCAATATTGAGCGTGAGACTGGAACTCACTTTGAAATCGTCCTGGAAATACAGGCCATACTCAGTCGCCCGAAGTGAGGTGTAAAAATCACTAATGCGGCGACCTTTCTGGCGGGCCAATCCGAGGAGGAACGAGGCAAACGTGTGGCCTGTGTTCCCTACGCCATCAATGCCGGTCCACTGCGGGTTTTCAAAGGGGAAACTCCCGCGGGTCGTTTGTGCACGAAGCACATTGTCCCGAACCCGGCGTGCCTCAAAGCCAGCTTTCATGAAATGTTTTCCTGAATTGAAAGAGAGATTGTCAATAAACTGGAACGTGTTGCTTCGGCGCCTGAGCGGCCCAGCGCCGTTGCCCAGCGCCGCAGTGCCGGTAATCGTGATATCCGGTGAGCCCTGAAGACCGGGATTCAGGTGGCTGAGACCTCGAATGCCGAGTTTCTCGTTCCAGGGAACTCCGATATCTTCTGATGCCTGTAACTGAAACCATCCCTGGTAGCCGAATCGAACTTCGTTCACCCTGGTCGGGCTTAGCACCTTTACATAGCTGAGCGTGCCGTTCAGATTCCGCTGAGTGTTGAGATCGCCGAAGCCAGGATAGGTGCGAGGGTTATAGGAATCCGCATCGTTGAACGTGAAGCGACCGAACAAGGTGTCGTTGGGGCTGAACTGGTGATCGATACGGGCACTGAACTGGTCGAAGTTATCTTTACGCGAGCGGCCATCGAGAAAATTTTGCTGAGGGTCTCCGTTCGAAGCAAGGGTTCCGCGGTCGTTCGGCAGAGGAAAAAGCCGGGTGTCCGCGATGACCCTGGCGGACACCGGATCGAACCGGCTTCGGGGAACGCGATTCCCTTCGAACGGCGTGCGAACGTAACGAGTTTGTCCGTTCGCGCCAGTAACGGCTTCGGAACTCCGCGGATCGAAAATCGTTCCACGGCCGTATGTGCGGCCGAGGGCGTCGGCCACGGTGGTACCGCCGATGAGATTCTGCGAAAAGTCTCCGTTGCGCTGGGCGACGGATGCCATGTTCGCGACCGTGGCGTTGCCGCGAACCTGGCGGAAGCCTTCGTATGTCGTGAAGAAAAAAGTCTTGCGATCGCGGCCCGATTTGGGCCAAAGGATGACCGGACCGCCCAGGGTGAAACCGAACTGGTTCTGGTTGAATCCTGGAGCACAGGCTTTACGAGTCTGCGTGTTCGGATCGCTCTTGTCGCAGGGGAATGAAACCCTGTTGCGGTCAAAGAAGCGACGCGCCTGCACCACGTTGTTACGCCAGAATTCATAGAGCGTTCCATGAAACTCGTTGGTGCCGGAGCGCGTTACAAGATTGACCTGTGCACCAGCGCCGTTGCGGTGGGCGCGACAGTTACGGCGCTCAACGCAGCCAATAGTTTCCGTCGCGT
>JAUZEU010000641.1 GCA_030838885.1 Bryobacterales bacterium
CGCCGCCTGGTGCCCGAGGAAATTCGCGACACGATGCTGCAAAGCTCCGGCGTGCTGAACCTGAAGATGGGTGGCCGCCCGGTGGTTCCCGAAGTGGCCCGCGAAGAACTCTACGGCTTGAGTGGCAATGGCATGTGGATCGTTTCTTCGAACACCGAAGAACACACGCGCCGCAGCATTTATATGCTGGCGCGGCGAACCTTCCGGCCAGCCATGTTCGAAAGCTTCGATGCACCCGAAGGCATTCAGAGCTGCTCCAGAAGAGTGGAGAGCAACACAGCTCCGCAATCTCTAACGCTCCTGAATGGCCAGTGGACAGTGCAGGAAGCGAACCGGATTGCGGAGAAACTGTCCGGGGAAGCAGACGACAACGAGATGATCGCTAAAGCCTGGCTTTCCATCTATGGACGGGCGCCCCGGCCCGAAGATGTTACCAGCGCACGCACGTTCCTCGAACGTCAAACGGCCGAACTGGGCTCCCGGAAAGCTGCAGCTGCGGAACTGGCCCGCGTCATGTTCAATACAAACGAATTCCTCTACGTGGATTGACTCGCTATGACACCTTACTCCAGACGTGAACTGCTTCGAAACACCGGGCGCGGATTTGGCGCAATGGCGCTGGCTTCCCTGATGGACCCCGCTGCTGCAAGCGCAGCAGTCGTCAATCCTCTGGCGCCGAAGGCGCCGCACCAGCCCGCGCGCGCCAAAGCAGTGATCCATCTCTTCATGCACGGTGGCGTCAGCCATGTGGACACGTTCGATCCCAAGCCGGAACTGGCTAAACACGATGGCAAAACCATTTCGGCTGAGATGGCGAAGGGCCTGAAGACCAATCGTATCGATTTTGCGAAAGCGCCGATGCGCGGCAGCCCCTGGAAGTTCGGGCGGCACGGCCAGTCCGGCATGGAGATCTCGGAGCTATATCCCGGTATCGCTTCGAAGGCAGATGAAATCGCTCTCATCCGCTCGTGCCACGGGGATGCCTTCGACCATGCCCCCGGCATGTATCTTCGGAATTCCGGCTCGCAGTTTCCAGGCAGGCCCTGTCTTGGCTCGTGGGTCACTTACGGGCTTGGCTCGGAGAACCAGAATCTGCCCGCGTTTGTCGTGATGTCTGATGGAGCGATGAAATCGGGCCCCGGTGTTTACAATGCCGGCTTTCTTCCGGCTGTTTACCAGGGGACGGTGTTCCGCAGCGGTCAGTATCCCGTCCTGAACCTGGCGACTCCGAAGGGAATCTCGTCGAAAGCGCAGCGAAATTCTCTCGATCTGATTGCCGAACTGAACCAGCGGCATCTCGATTCGCACCCCGATGGCTCGGAACTCGAAGCTCGCATCGCGTCTTACGAGTTGGCGTTCCGGATGCAAAGTTCGGCGCCGGAAGCCGTCGACCTCACTAAAGAGACCGACGCCACTAAAGCTCTGTATGGGATCGGCGACCCCGCCACCGAGGACTTCGGCAGAAAGTGCCTGCTGGCCCGCCGCCTGGTGGAACGTGGGGTGCGATTTATTCAGCTGTATTCCGGCACGAATATCGGGCAGGACTGGGACGACGCCCACACCGATTTGCAAGGCTCGCACACGAAGATGTGCAAGAAGACGGACCAGCCGATCACTGGCCTGTTGACCGACCTGAAAGCGCGCGGGCTGCTCGACTCAACACTGGTAGTTTGGAACAGCGAGTTTGGCAGAACGCCTCTGGCCGAAGGCACCAAAGGCCGCGACCATCATCCCTACGTATTCAGCATGTGGATGGCGGGAGCCGGCATTCACGGCGGCCAGGTGCTCGGGTCAAGCGACGATTTTGGGTTACGTCCGCAGGAATCGCCGTTCACAGTGCACGATGTGAATGCCACCATTCTGCGTCTTGTAGGAATGGACCACCTGAAGCTCACGTATCTCTACCAGAGTCGGGACATGCGGTTGACCGACGTACATGGCGAGAATGAGTTTACGAAGCAACTGCTTGGGGCGTAACGTTTGCCTGGGGCGCTGCTCGCGCCCACGCTGACCTACTGCCTTGGCACAGCCGAAATTAAGAACTGGGCGAACTTGCCCTCCGGCGTCACGAAGGTTGAAATCCGGATTGCCTTCGCCCCAAACTTCACTGCATAGCCGCGAAAGGTCATCCCGCCGCGATCTTCATGCGCGCCCGCCGTAAAGCTCTCCGGCTTTCCAAGCGGTTTGAGCGAACTCGCGAAATCGGCCACAGCTTCCGCGGAAAAGTACGCGCTAAGATCGCCGTCAATCAGCGTGCGGTCGATCTCACCATTCTGCAATCCTGTGAACAGCTTCTTCGCATTTTCAAGTGCGGGCGCGGCGCCAGGGTCGGCCGTGGACGCGAACAGCAAATCTTCGAGCCTGCGGGCAATGGTTCCAGCCGCCGGCCCTTCCCCATTGGTCAGGACCGTAATCGAAATCTTATCGTCCGGAAACGTGGTGTTCCGGGAGATGAATCCGGACGCCCCGCCGCTATGGCTCCAGCGCCGGCTCCCCTTCGCCGTTGTGCTGACTTCCATCCCCAGCGCATAATGCGTGCCGCTTCCGCCTTTGAGCAGAACTTCGGTGGTCAGCGCCTTCAGCGACTCCGGCTTCAGCACTGTGCCCTCGATCAGAGATGCGTCCCAAAGCGCCAGGTCACGTGCCGTCATGGCGAGTTCGCCCGCCGCATACATCCAGCCATTGCCCTCCGGCGTTGCCTCGCGGGGAGCGGCGAGGGCAAACTGCGAATAACCCGCGGGGTCGGCTGTGCTCCACTGTTCGCGTGTCACGTCGATCACGGAACGCATGCCCAGCGGATGGAAGATGCGCGCGCGCAGAAATTCAATCAGCGGCTTGCCGGTCAGCTTTTCCACGATCTGCCCGATGATGACGTAATTCGTGTTGCTGTATTGCCATCTCGTGCCGGGCTCGAAATCAAGCGGCTTCTTTGCCCACTGATCCAGGATCTGTGCGGCAGTGACGTCACGGGTCATGAACGGCGCCACGTAATCAAGCGGATAGTAATCCTGGTAACCGGAGGTATGCGAGAGCAGTTCGCGAAGCGTAACCTCGCGAGCGCGCGTGAGGGTGGGCAGAAATCTTGCGACAGTATCGTCCAGAGACAGCTTGTGCTCCTGGGCAAGCAGAAGAATGGCAGTGGCTGCGATCTGTTTGCTGTTGGAAGCGATCTTGTACCGCATCTCCGGCGTGGCGGGTGTCGCTGGATTCAGCCGGGCGTTGCCGTAAGCTTTGGCGTAAATTGTCCTGTCGCGAGCCACGGCTATGGATGCGCTCGGAATCCCTGTTTCGCTGAGTATCTTTTGCACGGCTTCATCGATCTGCGATTCCGGAAGTGTGATCTG
>JAUZEU010000679.1 GCA_030838885.1 Bryobacterales bacterium
GACCGGCAACTGATGCAGGTACTGCATGGGAGAGTAGCCCGTGCCGAAATCGTCCAGTGCGACCTGAATGCCCCGGGCGCGAATCCGGTTCAGCAGATCGGCCGAGCCCCCCGTGTCTTTCACCAGCGCAGTCTCGGTAAGTTCCAGCTCCAGGCGGGCCGGATTGATACCTGTCTTTCGTATGACGTGCAGAAAGTGTTCTTCGAAAGCGGAGTGCGCCAGCTGCATCACAGAAACGTTGACGGAGATGCGGATCTCCGGGAATCCGGTATCATGCCACACCTTCACTTGCCGGCACGCCTCTTCGAGAACCCAGGCCCCAATCTCGACGATCAGCCCGCTTTCCTCAGCGATTGGGATAAACTCGCCCGGCGGCAATTCGTGCTCCGAGCCCTGTATGCGCAGCAGCGCTTCGAAGCCTTCCAGCCTCCCATCCAACGTATATTGCGGCTGGTAGCGGAGCCGGAAGCCTCCGGTCTTCAGCGCCTCGCGCAGACGGTCCTCAATGTTCTGCGGCCGGGAGGCGGCCTCAGCCATGCCAGCCTCGAATAACCGGACCTGATTCTTGCCGGAGGCCTTGGCCCGATACATCGCTGTATCTGCCGCGGCCATCAACGCGCCGGATTCCGTCGCATCGTTCGGAAACAAAGCGATACCAACGCTCATAGTGGCGAAGACATTCTTGCCTTCGATATTAATGGGCTCTTCGAGCGCGCGCATCAGGGCCCATCCGCGGATCTCGGCCTCCTTCTTAGCCAGAAGGCCCGGGATCAGCACGATGAACTCATCCCCGCCAATTCGCGCGATGGTCTCGCTCTCCAGCAATCCGGAGCGAAGGCGCTCGGCAATCTGTCTCAGGAACTGGTCGCCCGTGTGGTGACCCCAGGTGTCGTTAATGCGCTTAAAGCGGTCGAGATCCACAAACAGAACAGCTACCAGCCAGCCTTTCCGTTCGGCGGTCAGCAGTTCGCGGCTCAGGCGCTCCGCGAAGAGAAGGCGATTGGGCAGGCCGGTGAGAACATCGTGCCGGTATTGATGGGAAAGTTCGCGGGTGCGTTCAGCCACGGCGTTCTCCAAAGCCTGGCGAATGGCGATTTCGCGCACCGTGCGGCGGCGCAGAAGCAGTCCGGCGCACAGGAACGCGACAAGAAGACAAGTGCCGATGAACCACCACGTCCTCCACCACGGAGCCAGCACATGGAAGCGGAACATCGCCGAAGATTCGCTCCAGCCGCTTTTCGAATCCCGCCCCTGTACCTCCAGTTCGTAGTTGCCTGGCGGCAGGGCGGGGAACTGCAGTTCGCGGTCCTGAGTCTCTTTCCATGCAGGCACAAGTGGCTTCAAGCGATACCGGAATACCAGATCGCGGTCGCGGCCGAAGCGGAGAGCGGTGAAGCGGGCCACCAGGGGATCGGACGAATAACCCAGTGTCAGCTCGCTGCCGGGGTCGATCTCGGTCTTTCCGGTGCGCACGCTGGTGAAGACGGTGCGAGGTGGCCCAGGCCGGATGGGATTGGCGCGCGGCAGAAAACGCGAAAGACCGCCGCTGGTGCCGATCCAGACATGGCCATCGGGTTCGGCCGCGAAGGCGTGAAGATCACAGTCGTCCCAGATCAGGCCGTCATGATGATCGTACCGGTCCCAATGATTGTTCGTGGCATCGAGAACCTGAATCCCGAGATTGGTCCCGGCCCAGAGGCGTTGGTTCGAATCGAGACCCAAAAAATAGGTTATATTCACCGCCCTGCCGGATGGAGAGTCGAAGTGCATCATGACTGGTTTGCCTTCCGGCGCACCATTCTCAAAGCGGAGGCGCGTAATGGCTCCGCTGAGCCGGTATCCAACCCAGATAGTTCCGTACGGCGCGGGGTTGGAGGGCGATAGGTTTGGCGCCGATGGCTCGAAGGCAAGCGAGACCACCGATTCACTGCGCAACCCTTCTTTAGATCCAAATTTTCGCCAATGATTGTGAGTGCGCTGCCAGAGGCCGGTCCTGGTGCCGGCCCAGATGTCGCCTCCGGGAGTTTGGATGATGGCCCAGCAACGTTCGGCAGCGACCTCCGGGACCTGGCGGAACCTGCCGGTGCCCTGTTCGCTCACGAAGATGCCGTTCTCCGTGCCCGCCCAGACGTTTTGGTCGTGGTCAATGAGGATGGCGTTGGGCGAATTGGCATTGAGGCCGGCGGGACGCCCGAACCATTTGACTGCCTGCGTTCGGGGATTGAAACGGGCGACGCCGCGACCGTCGGTGCCTAGCCACAGATCGCCATTCGCCGCCTGCTGAACGGCGTGCACCGGAATCGGCCCAAATGCCCGTACCGGACGCCAAGTCCATTCATATTCACCCCGCTGGCCATAGAAAAAGCCGGCCTCAGTCCCGACCCAGACCGTGCCGTCTTTGCCGGGAAGAATTTCGTATACCGTTTCACCGGTCAGCCCGCTCAGGGCGGAGAATCCTTCCCATTCGCTGTAGCCAAGCCATTTTGCCAGACCGCGGCCGGCGAGACCCAGCCAGACCGAACCCTCCCGGTCCTGCAGGACGGAATAGACGGGCGGCAGCAGACCGGCAGAGCGGCCGGAAATATGAAACCGTGAACCCTGGCGAACGGCCAGGCCTTCTGTAGTAGGGACCAGGAGACGGCCATCCGAATCGATTCGGGGGGTGCTGCCCGGACCTGTTGGCGGGAGTGAAGGGTCGGCATCTTTAAAGCGGTCTGCGCCAGGTTCTCTCACGAGCAAGCGGCGGTTTTGCGTGATCCAGACCCTGCCTTCGCGATCACGCACAATCGCCTGGACGCGGAAGGGGTTCACACCGGAACTCTCATTCAGAACCCTGACGTGATCGCCTTGTACCGTGCAGAGTGACAGATCGCAGCCCCACCATAACTGACGGCCGTCATCTACGTAGATGCTTTGGACATTGTTGGGAACAGCTTTCGGGGGAGCCGGCCCCAGGTGGATGTCAAGCTTACCCTCGGCTGCAGTGATGAACAGCAGCCCCTTATCGGTGCCGATCCAGGTCCGGTTTCCATCCAGGAGGATGCCGTTATAGCCGTTGACCCTGGCATTGTCCCGCAGCGGAACCTTTTCGAATCTCTCGCCACGCAACCGGAAGAGTCCGTACTGGTTTCCAACGAGGACAGAACCATCGGGGCTTTCTCCGATTGAGGCCGTTATGCTGGCCTGCAATCCCTGTTCAGGAGTGAACTCGCGGAAACGAACTCCTTCATAACGGAAGACGCCGTTCTCGGTTACTACCCAAATAAAGCCAGTGCGATCCTGGAACAGAGTCTTGACAGCCAGATTTGTGAGGCCCTGCTCCACCCCAAAGTACTGGAAAGCGTATTGCTGTGCCTGTGCCACCGGGCAAAGCACTGAGGGGACGAGCAGCCAAAGAAGATGGACACGGAGCGTGCAGATCCTGAATGGCAAGGTGTTTTTCATTCAAAACACAGACTTTATTTTGGCCGGAGCCACGATTTTATCTCACCCAGGCGGCTCGTTGAGTTTCCAGAGCCGGAACCCATTGGTCTCGGCGACTTGTGTGATGCCCCAGTAAGGGGTCTTATCCCTGAGGTCGTCCGCGCCATAAGACCCGTCCGAGATCAGGAGCCAGTGTATATTCATGCGGTTCAACTCGTCCCGGACTCCTCTGCGGAGTGACGCTCGCTGAGGCTCTTCCACGTCCGATTCCGTGGCGGAAAGCTGTGTCCATTGTGCGCCTGTGAGCGCCTGCGGCTGCAGTGAATTCAGTCGAGTTCGACCATTTGCCCGAAGGTGATCTCTATAAACATGTTCTTGTCGACGCTCTGAACGGATCTCCACCATGAAGTGGGTGAATTGTCGAAGGGTACTGAACTCCCCAGGGATTTGGAAATGCGGTCGACCGCCAGAAAGGCTGGCGACTAACTTCCGCGGCACCCAGAACAAAACGAAATTCCGAGCTTCGGAGATCGCTGTCCATCACCGTGCCGGATCTCGGGCGGATGCCACTTGTTTTTATCGCGGCGAAACGGATCTCACGCTGCGATGAGGAACCGAGTCGGGTGAGCAGCGGCATGGAGAAGATGAGGAGAGTGGCGGCCGAGCGCTGAATCGAAGGTTCCGATCAGGTCGCGGTGGTGGTAGGCCATTTGTCCTATGTCGGGCGAATAAACGCGTTTGCCAGGGGGACAAAGCGGTCCAGCAGCAGGTCAGGTTTGTAGTCGCACCAGGAGTCTGTCAGGAACGTAGCTTCCGGAACGACGCGCATGGCGACGCGCCAGTCGGTCTGGTCGATGCGCCATTGGAATCCGGGTGACCAGCTGTTTATGAAGCCGGGCCATGAGAGTCCGCCATGCGAAACGAGGGCGGTGTTGCGGGGGGAGAGCAGGGCCGTGGGGGCCAGAAGGAAGACCGGTCCGAGGATTCATACGACTTGCCCCCAAATGTTGCATCCCAGGCAATGCGGGAGAGCGGAACGCCGCCAAGGGAGGCCATTTGCTTCCATATTTCGTCCTCAACCAGGGGGTACTGCCAGGGGTTGGGGAACCACTGGTTGAAAAGCGGAAGAAGGGATTGCCGAACTGCAGGAAGTCTTTCAGCGTCCACGGCCCGGAGAGGATTGTGTCAAAACAGGGCTGTCGCGCCGAGGCGTCGAATCAGGGTTTTTGCCTGCCGAACGCGAGAACGTACCCACCCAAGAATCACGGCGGGAATGAGCGCTCTCTCGGCCTGTTCCGCGCGCGATATTTCGAGGAAGCAGAAGGCCCCGAACACTGCCGCGGCAGTGGCGACGTCAATATAAGCAACGGTGCCGCCCTTTCCGACTACCGGCGCGAGGTAGAACAGAAGGGCGCCCACGATGCCCGGC
>JAUZEU010000724.1 GCA_030838885.1 Bryobacterales bacterium
GAGATACTCTTGATCACCAGCGGATCCGCAGGCGGTGTCGCCACCACCAGCCGCAGGTTCTTTTTGGCGCGCAGAATTTCCAGAGCGCGGGCGGAATACGAAGGCGCAGCGACGGCCTCCGCAAACAGCTTGGCGACTTCGGCCGCTGTCTCCTCGTCCAATTCGCGATTGAATCCGATGACTCCGCCAAAGGCCGACACGGGATCGCATTCCAGTGCTTTGCGGTACGCGTCTGCCAGAGACGCCTGCTCGGAGCAGCCTGCCGGATTGGTGTGCTTGATAATGGCCGCCGCGGGGTTCGCAAACTCGCAGACCAGTTGCCAGCAGGCATCCAGATCGACCAGGTTGTTGTATGACAATTCCTTGCCGTGTAACTGCTCCGCGCCCGCAATTCCGGGGGCACCCGTTGCGTAGAGCGCGGCTTGCTGGTGGGGATTTTCTCCGTAACGAAGGCTCATGCGCCGAGGGGCGCGCAGGTCCAGAATCGCGGGCAGCACTTCCTGAGTCGGAACGGGCTGGCCGAGGGTGATTTGCGCGAGTTTTGCGCTGATAGCGCGGTCGTAGTCGGCAGTGGTCCGAAAGGCTTCCTGCGCCAGGCGCCATTTGGTTTCGCGCGACAGCAATCCGTTCTCCCGGAGTTCTACCAGCAGCGGCGCATAATCTGATGAGGAAGTAACGATTGCCACATCCTGCCAGTTCTTGGCGGCCGAGCGGATCATGGTCGGGCCACCGATATCGATGTTCTCGATCAGCTGTTCAAGGGAGGCGTCTGTGCGCGCCGCGATCTTCTCAAAGGCATAGAGGTTCACGACCACCATATCTATCGGCTCGATGCCGTGTTCGCTTAATGCAGCGGCATGTTCGGGGTTGTCACGGACCGCCAGAATGGCGCCGGTGATCTTCGGGTGCATGGTCTTGACGCGCCCGTCCAGCATCTCCGGAAAGCCGGTGACCTCGCTCACGTCGCGGACCGTGATGCCGGCTTCGCGCAGCAGGCGGGCGGTGCCGCCGGTGGAAATCAAGTCCGCACCCAGGTCGGCCAGGCCGCGGGCAAACCCGGCCACACCGGTCTTGTCGGTGACGCTGATCAGAACTCTCATATAGGGAACTTTCAGCGTATCAGGGCGTGTGCACGGGAGGCTAAAATACAGGGACGATATGCGGCTGTTTACAGGTCTCTCCATTGATCCAGAGGTGCTGGAAAAGCTGGCCCGTGTGCTGGAAAAGCTGCGTCCGTCGGCCAAACTGAAGTGGTCGCCGGTTGAGAATTTACATATCACCTCGAAATTCATCGGCGAGTGGCCTGACGCGAAGCCTGGTGAGTTGGAAGCCGCACTTGCCAGTGTTGAACCGACGGGCCCGATTCGGATTGGAATCTCCGGCTTTGGATTCTTCCCCAACCCTCACCGGCCGCGTGTTTTCTTCGCGGGAGTTCAGGCCAGCCCTGAAGCGCATGAGCTGGCACGTAGAATTGATGAGACGCTGGCGACAATTGGTGTGAAAAAGGAAGATCGCCCTTACATGCCACACCTGACGCTGGCGCGCATAAAGAATGAAAATGTGCAGGGACTTCGCGAACAAATAGCCTCCATGACTGACTTCGATTTTGGATCATTTGAAGCTCTAGAGTTTCACCTTTACCTGAGCAGAGCCGGCGCCTATCAGATTTTGTCGAGCTATTCGGTTCTGCGGACCGCATGATGGGGCCTCTGGCGGTTGTCATCGCGTACCTCATTGGCGGGATTCCATTCGGTTTGATCATCGTCAGGCTCATGACGGGAGAGGACGTTCGCGCGTCGGGCTCCGGCAATATCGGGGCCACGAATGTATTGCGAACGACAGGGCGGCTGGCAGGCGTGCTGACGCTCGTGCTGGACGCAGCCAAGGGTGCACTCGCGGTTTGGCTGGCCGACAGGCTTACCGGTGGCAGCATGCTTTGGATGAGCATGGCCGCGATGGCCGTGCTATTTGGTCATGCCTTCCCGATCTGGCTGAAGTTTAAGGGTGGCAAGGCGGTAGCGAGCTTCGTGGGTGCCTTCGCGTATCTCGCCCCGCTTCCGCTGCTCGCCGTGCTGATTTTGTTTGTTGTGCTGCTGGCGTGGACGCGCTATCTGTCTTTGGGAAGTGTCGTGGCAGCCGGCTTGTTTCCGGTTGCCTGCTGGATGATCCTGCATCCGGACTGGCCCCTGCTGGTGGCCGCCGCGGTGTCGGCGGTGCTGGTGATCTGGCGGCATCGCGACAACATCGACCGCATCCGGGCCGGCAATGAGCGCGTGTTTCAGTTCCGGCGAACGGTTAAGTGAGCGGAACGCTGGCAATTATCGGGGGTGGTAGTTGGGGGACGGCGCTCGCCTGCGTACTGGCGCCCCGCTTCGATCTGGTCCGGCTTTGGATGCACGAATCGGAGATTGCGGAGCGTACAGAACGAACCCGTTCCAACGATATTTACCTGCCTGGCTTCGTTTTGCCGCCGAACGTAGCCGTGGGTAATTGCCTGGAGGCAGCCCTGGACGGCGCGGACTTCGTGCTGAGCGTGATGCCATCTCATGCAGTTAGGACGGTTTACGGCCAGATGATGCCTTGGCTCCGCCCGGAGATGCGTCTGGTCAGCGCCACCAAAGGGCTGGAAATGGGTTCGCTTTTGCGGATCTCCGAAGTGATCCGGGACGTTACAGGGGGGGCGTACGGGATCGCCGTGCTGACCGGACCCACGTTCGCTCGGGAGGTGGCGGCCGGGAATCCGACTGCGGTCGTGGCTGCGTCCGTCGACGCAGGTTTGGCCATGGCAGTTCAGAACCAGTTCTCCGGCCCGACGCTCCGTGTCTATGCGGGTGACGACCCGGTGGGAGTGGAGATTGGCGGCGCACTCAAGAACGTGATCGCGATAGGGGCAGGAATCTGCGACGGGCTCGCACTGGGCCACAACGCGGTGGCGGCGCTCATCACCCGGGGGCTGGTGGAGCTGACGCGTCTCGCAGTGGCGCTGGGAGGGAAGCCGGACACACTTTCCGGGCTTGCCGGACTGGGCGACCTTGTGCTGACCTGTACCGGGGATCTGAGCCGGAACCGTCAGGTAGGTTTGAAGCTCGCAGCGGGTCTGCAACTGGGAGATATCGTGCAGTCCACCCGGATGGTGGCGGAGGGCGTAAAAACTACGTCCGTTGCGATGCAACTTGCGGAGCGCTGCGGGGTTGAATTACCTATAGTGCAGGAGATGCATGCAGTGTTGAACCTGGGGCGGCCCCCGGGGGAAGCGATTAAGCGGCTCATGAGCCGGACACTGCGCAGCGAACGCGAGTGATAAGCGCTGTTTCAGCCCCGGATCCGGACGTGTACCTGATGCTGCGGGTGCGTGACGGTGACGAGGACTGTTTCGGTGTTCTGCTCGATAAGCACCGGAACTCCCTGGTTCACTTCCTTTACCGGATGGTCCAGGATCAGCCCGTCTCCGAAGAGCTGGCACAGGAAGTGTTTCTGCGGATTTACAGGTCGCGGGCGAGCTACGAGCCGACGGCCCGGTTTACGACCTGGATGTTCCGGATCGCAACCCATTTGGCCCTGAACTGGCTGCGGGATCAGAAGAATGCCCGGTCGGAAGAACGTCTGGACGAGCAATGGGAAGTGGCGGACCGGAAGCCCTCCGTAGAGCAGCGGATGGTGTACCAGGCGAGGCTGCAGGAGATCCGGGACGCGATTGCGTCGTTGCCGGACAAGCAGCGGGCAGCGGTTTTGATGCACAAGTATCAGGAGATGGAGTATTCTCAGATCGCTTTGGTTTTGGAGTCGTCGGAATCGGCTGTAAAGAGCCTCTTATTCCGTGCTTACGAGACATTGCGGGCGAGGCTGGCGCATATGGTTACGGGAGGTACTCGATGAATTGTCCCTTGTTGTCTGAGCAGACCTCGGACGTCTTGCTGGACTACTCGGCGGGGCGGCTGGATGCGGCGAGGGCCACGACCCTGCAGAAGCATGTGCTGGTCTGCGACGCTTGTTCGGCTTTCCTGGCGGGGCAGGCCGAGGTGTGGGCGGCGCTGGATACCTGGAAGGCCCCCCCGGTCAGCATCAGCTTCAACAGGCGGCTGTGGCAGAAACTGCGCTTCAGAATCTGGAAATCGGCAGTCCCCGTGGCCGCAGCGGCACTGATTATCATGATTGGCTTTGTATATGACCACAAAAGCCAAAAAAGCCAAATGGAGATCGATCAGGTGGAGCGGACACTCGACGACATCCAGTTATTACGGCAGTTCGACGTGGCCCGGGCCTTATGAACGGTCGCCTTCTCTCACTCTCGCTTGCCTTCGCGATGACTCTTTCCGCTGCTACGCCGGAAAGGCCGGAAAAGAAGAGGCCCGTCGAGCGGCTCATGAATATGAGCCCGGAGGAGCGGCAGAAGGCGCTGCAGAACCTTCCGCCAGCGCGACGCGAGAGGCTCGAGCGGCGGCTGACCGAAATCCAGAAGCTTCCGACTGCCCAGCAGAACCGGATCATGACCCGGCAGCAGATGCTGAACAGCCTGCCTCCTGAGCGCCAGGTTCAGGTGCGACGCTCGGTCCGGCAATTCGTCAATATGCCGGAGGACCGCCGGGCGGTGATCAACGAGGAACTGAACTACATTGCACCGCTGCGTGACCAGGAACGCCAGGCCTATCTGAACAGCGACGAGTTTCGTAACAGGTACTCCGCCGGGGAACAGCAGATGCTGTCTCACCTGACGGAGATTACGCCCCAGCCCTAACGGCTATTTCAGTTCGGTCATCATGCCGGGCAGGCTCCATTGCATGTTGAGGCTTTTGGGCTGCCAGTTGTACTCAGCAATGAGGACTTGGCCCACTTCCTCCTGCGACTTCCCTCCCCTGATCAGGCCGGAAACCCGGGTGCGGAGTTTTTCCACGTTGTCGCGATAGGTTTTGAGACCGGCTTTGTCGGTCACTTTGCCGTGACCGGGGATGACGGTGTCGAAGTCCAGCTTAAGGGCTTCGTCGAGGGTTTTGGTCCATTCGACTACGCTGCCGCCACCGGGGTAGTCGATCAGCGGGGTGGCGCCGGCCATCAGGTCGCCGGTGTGGATCACTTTGAGATCCGGGAAGTAGATAACCGCATCGCCGTTGGTGTGACCGCGACCCATGTAGCGGGCGCGGACTTCTTTGCCGCCCAGGAAGACGCTGAACTCGTGATCGAAGACCATGCGGGCCGGAGCGGTATCGGTCGCGCCGGGCTGCTTATGTTCCACGATGTTGGCGCGGGCCATTGAGGTGGAAATGATTTCGGCGGTGGGCAGGAATTTCGCGTTGCCGCCGCTGTGGTCGCCGTGGTGGTGCGTGGTGAAGATGTATTTGATCGGCTGCGGGGTGACGGACTTCACCTGGGCCACGATGGCATCGTGATCCTGATCGAACTTGTCGTCGATCAGGATGACCCCTTCATTCGTTACGAGGACGCCGACGTTGCCGCCATCGCCTTCGATTTCATAGAGGTCTTCCTTCACCTTGCTGATGGTGAGTTTGGGCGCCTGCGTCTGGGTGTAAGCGAACCAGGCCAGACTCAGGAACATGCAGCCGGCGACGGCGCGGATTATGAAGGCTTTGCTCATTACATTCCTGCTCATTACATCTTTTCGTCGGCCGAGGGGCCGTACATGCCAGGGACCGGGATATCCATCAGGCGCAGGTAGACGCTTAACTGACCACGATGATGGACCAGGTGACTGAACACCATACCTCGTATCACCTGCGATTTCGGACCGTTGAAAACCTTGTGGCCGGCGTAGATGAACGACCAGTCTTTGGCGAAGGTTTCATCGCTGGCGCCTTCAATCAAGGGGCGGGCCGCCGCAACATTCTTATCGAATGATTCCACAAGTTCGGCGGTGCTGGCTGCCAGGAAGGGCTGCTGGCCGGGCGTCATCTCCAGGCTGTCCTGCTCCATAGTCGGGATGACCCAGCCGGGCATTTCGGCGACGTGGCTGGCCAGGCGCCCGAGCGGCATCGATTTGTCGTGCGGTTTGAAGGAAAATTTGTCATCGGGAACGCTGGCAAGCATCCTTCGGGTGCTCGCCATTTCCTGGTCAAATTCTGGCAGTAACAGCTGGCTGATCGTCATAGTTGGTCTCCTTCGATACAATAACCGTCATCACTTCAAGAATGCAGGATTATTTGCCGGCTTTGACCGGACTGCGCTTTTTTCTCGCCCTTTGGGTTATTGTGCATCATATCGCCGGCAGAGGCATGATGCTCGAGGCCTGGACGAAGTCGCTGCCCATTGCGGGCCAGAGCCTGATTTTTGGTGGCTATCTCGCCGTTCAGACTTTTTTCGTGCTTTCCGGCTTCGTGCTGGCGCGCAGTTACACCCGTTCGACATGGGGGCGCGGCGAACTGGTGAAGTACGCGGCGGCGCGGTTTGCCCGGATTTACCCGGTGTATGTGCTGAGCCTGGTGATCGTCTCCCCTTTCATTTTCGATTCGATGATGCGGCCTACCCGGACGTCGAGTGTGAAGGCCGGGCTGCTGTTCAACTACGCTTTCGTGCTGCAGGGCTGGACCGGAAATCTCGGGGTGGGATGGAATACCCCGGCCTGGACGCTCTCCTGCGAATTCTTCTTTTATCTGTTCTTTCCTCTCCTCTTTATCTGGCTACGCGATGCGAGCAAGCGGACTCTGGCGGTGGTCCTGGCCGCGGCTCTGGTTGCGCCTGTACTGCTGGCCCACGCCGGCGTACCCTGGACGTGGAAGCCTGTTCATCATCTGGCCGACTTTGCGGCCGGTATTGCGACGGCACGGCTGTTCGGCATCATTGATGTTTCCTTCATGCGCGGACGGGGCGCATGGCTCTATCTGCCTGCCCTGTTGTTCGGCGGTTTGCTCATCATCAACCCCTGGGTGATGGAGGGGACGTACGGCGACGTCAATACGGGGCTGCGCGCGCTCAATGTTCTTGCCCTGCTCGGCCTTGGCCTGGGCAGCGGTTTGGCGGCCCGGCTGCTTTCGATGCGTCTCCCGGAGTATCTGGGGAAAGCCAGTTACTCAATGTATATCCTGCATGTGCCCGTGCTTTGGTGGTACAGCAAGTGGGCCATGTATCAAACAATGATGCCGCGGCTGATGGCCGCGGCATTGTATCTGGCGATCGTTATCGCCGTTGCAACTCTTTCGTTCGAGCTGGTGGAAAAGCCCGTTAACCGGTGGATCCGGGGGCGGGTTGCTAACTGGTTGGCCGCGTACGCAAGAAGACGCGGCCAGGAGTCAGCCTGTCCTGCTTAAGCGGCGGCATGTTCGTTGTGGTGGAAGCGGACGCTGACGAGCTTTGACACGCCGGCTTCCTGCATGGTAACTCCGTACATGGCCTGAGCGGATTCCATCGTCTTCTTGGAGTGAGTGATGACGATGAACTGCGTGTCGACAGCCATCTCCGTGAGGAGGCGGGTGAGGCGGCCGATGTTGGCTTCATCGAGCGGCGCATCTACTTCATCCAGCACGCAGAAGGGGCTGGGCTGATATTTGAAAATCGCCATCAGGAGGCTGAGCGCGGTTAGCGCTTTTTCGCCGCCCGAGAGCAGCAGAACGTTCTGCAGTTTCTTGCCCGGGGGTGAGGCGATGATGTCAATGCCGCACTCGTTGATGTTCTCTTCATCGGTGAGACGCATTTCGCCGGTGCCGCCGCCGAAGAGGGTCTGGAAGCACTGCTTGAAGTTCTCGTTGATGACCTTAAAGGCCTCGGAGAAACGATTTCTGGAGAATTCGTCGATCTCGTGGATTGCTTTTTCGGTGTCGCGAATGGAGTCGAGCAGGTCCTGACGCTGGGCACTGAGGAAGTCAAAGCGCTGCTGGGCTTCCTGGAATTCTTCCCATGCGGTGGGGTTGACGGCTCCCAGGTATTCGATCTTTGCTTTGGTTTCCTGATAGGACTGCTCGGCAACCTGAAGGACCTCGGGTGAGATGTCTTTGGGTATTTCGAGTTCAGCCACGCCCAGGTTCAGTTCCTTGCGGCTGGTTTCGTCCAGGAACTGGAGTTCGGACTGACGGCGGGTGAGCTCGATCTCGATTTCAGAGCGGTTCTTATGACCGGCTTCGATGCGGACGCGAAGTTCGCGAAGCACTTCATCGCCAGCGGCCAGGGTCTCGCGGAACTGCGCTTCCTTCTGCGCCATTTCGAGCACGGTCCGCTCGGCTGCAACGATCTGCTCGGAAAGGGTGGTGAGCTTCTGATCGAGCCCGATGTTTTCGTTGAGAATGCGGGCGCGGTTTTCGCCCCAGCGCTGCATTTCGGTGGTGATCTGCTGGCTGCGGTTCGACATCTCGCGGAACTGGTTTTCGAGACGAGCCATGGCGGCGCGTTCTCCGCGATGGCGCTCTTCGAGTCCGGCCAGTTTGGCGCGGAGCACGGCGTGTTCCTCACCCATGCCATGGAACTCGGTCTGGGCCGCTTCGAGCTGTTCGCGAAGGGCTTCGAGGGCCTGTTCGCGGTCGCCCCGCTCGGCATCTTTTTGTTCAACCAACTGCTGGTTGCGGGCGCGGTTTTCGTGGGCACGCTCTTCTTCGCGCTTCAGGCGTTCAAGCTCCTGACGCGAGACAGAGACGCGGGAGTTGGCGCGGTTGATCTCTTCGGTGGCGCGGCGCTGATCGTGATCGAGTGAGACGGCGTCTTTCTCGCGGGCCTGCTGCAACTGGCGGAGTCGCTCGAGGTTCGATTCGAGGGCGGCGGTCTGATGCTGCAGAGCTTCCTGCTCAGTAGTTGCCGCGGCCAGCAGGGCCTCCTGTTTTTTCAGCTGCGTGTCGTAGTCACGGAGTTCGCGCTTGAGGACGAGCGGGCCAGAGGACTTTTTGCGTCCACCGGTCAACATGCGGCCGTGATAGCTTTCGCCATCGGGCAGCAGGAAGTAGCTGGCGGGGTGCGCGTCCGCCATGGTGCGGGCCTGGTCACGATCGGAGGCGAGGTAACAGTTGGCGAGGCGCGGGAGCAGGTTGCGGGTCTGGCCGGTGAGGCCGTTGCTGAAGCTGACGAAATCGGTGAGGCGCGGAAGATCCAGATGAGCCGCCGCGGAGGTGTCTTCGGCGGCCTGGCCACCCTCGACGAGGAAGGTCGCGCGGCCTTCGAGTTCGGCGCGAAGGAGGTTGAGACTCTTCTCGGCTTCACTCCATTCCTTGACGACTACGTATTCGAGCTCTTCGGTGAGGAACTCTTCTACGGCGCGCTCCCATTTGGGATCGACTTCGACGAAATCGGCGAGGACACCTTCGGGGCGGAACTGACCGGCGCGCCCATTCTCGATTGCGGTGAGGAGCTTCTTGGTGGATTCGGTGGTGTAGCTGTGGTGCGAAAGGATGTTCTCGATCGATTCGCGCTTGGCTCGGAGACGGGAGCATTCGGCGCGAAGCTGGTCAAGCCGCTGGCGGATTTCGTGGGCTTCGCGGCGCTTGTCGCCGAGGCCTTCTTCGGTGTCTTTGCGATCCGAGATGACGCTCTGGATTTCGAGCTGGCGGGCGGCGATTTTCTCGGTGAGATCCTGCTTCACGCCGGTGAGGCGGGCGATTTCGGCGTTGGCAATCTCTTCGTCACGCTGTACGCGGGTGCGTTCGCGCTCAATGCCTGCCAGATAGGTCTCGGCCTGGGCAAGCTGGTTCTTGATGGTGGACGCTTCGCCCAGCAGGCGGAGGATGACGGACCGGGAGGCCTCAATGGTGCGCTCGGCTTCGCGGACGCGCAGCTGGATCTGGTCACGCACACGGTTCTTTTCGAGAAGCCCGGTGCGGACTTCCTGCATTTCGGCTTCGAGTGCGGTGACACTTTCGGTGAGGGCAGCGCGTTCGGTCTGGTTCTGGGCGAGGCGGACTTCGAGGTCGCCGGTTTCGTGTTCGGCGCGGGCCATCCGCTGCTCAATGTTGGCGGCTTCGCGGACCTGGGATTCGAGGCGGCCTTTGGTGCGCTCGGCCTCGACGTTCATGGCGGAGAGCTGCTGGCGGGCTTCGGTGAGCTGGGCTTCCAGAGCGTAGAAGACTTCCTGCGTTTTCTGGCGCTCGGCATCCTTATCGGCAGCCTGAATGGTGGCGTCTTTGAGCTCGGCGGTGGCGATTTCGAGGAGACCGGCCGCCTTTTCGGCTTCAGCCTTCAGGGTGACGTAGCGGCCGGCGAGCACGGTACGCAGCTGGCCTTCGAGCTCGCCCTTGAGTTCGCCATAGCGCTTGGCTTTGGCGGCCTGTCGCTTGAGGGAGTTCACCTGGCGCGTCACTTCTTCCAGGATGTCGAAGACGCGGGAGAGGTTCTGTTTGGAGCTTTCGAGCTTGGCTTCGGCGAGGCGGCGGCGACTCTTATAGCGAGTGATGCCGGCGGCTTCTTCGAGGACGGCGCGGCGGTCCTGCGGCTTGGAGGAGAGGATCTGGCCGATGCGGCCCTGCTCGATGATGGCGTAGCTCTCCGGGCCGAGGCCAGAGCCCATGAAGATGTCCTGAATGTCGCGGAGGCGAGCCTGGCGACCGTCGATCAGGTATTCGGATTCGCCGGAGCGGAAGAGGCGGCGGGTGATGGTGATTTCGCCGGCTTTGGAGCCGGTGTGAGGGTGGTGAATGCCGCCGTGGCCGGAGGTGTTGTGGATGGGCTGAATTTTGGTGGCTTCGGTGGCGACGGCGGTTTCGATGGTCGTCTGGGCGACGACGCCGTCTACTTCTACTACTACGGGCTGGGCGTCTTCGGTCGACGCGTTTTCGGCGGAGGTGTTTTCCGTTTGCGCCGCAGCGGTTTCCGTCGGGGCACTTTCGGTTTCGGCCGCGGCGCTGGCTTGGGCGGCGGCGAGGAGTGGGGCCTGCTGGGCCATGGGATCGACCAGCACCATGGTGACAGAAGCCATGCCTACGGCTTTCCGGGCTTTGGTGCCGGCGAAGATGACATCTTCCATGCGGGCGCCGCGGAGGCTGCGGGCGGATTGTTCGCCGAGGACCCAGCTGATGGCGTCACTCAGGTTGGACTTGCCACAACCGTTGGGACCTACTACGGCGGCGATGCCACCCCCGTTGAAGCGGAGCTCGGTACGGTCGCAGAAGGACTTGAAGCCCTGGAGTTCGACCTTTTTCAACTTCAGCACTGCGACACCTCGTTCGAAAGCTCGGGGGAGAGCCTCACCATACTAACTTTGATTCCGGTAAAAGTAAAGTGGGAGGTATACCGGATGCAGTAGGTGTTGAGCGGAGGACACAAGGTATTGGGGTGTGGTGGTTGGAGTGGCGGCCTTTGGGATAGGGCCTGGAAAGCCCATTTGGACCCATTTTGGGTGGGTTTAAAGCCAATTAAAGCCAAATTAAAGCCAATTTGAAGCCAGTTTGTGGCGGGTTCCTGGAGGGGGTTTTGTTTGTTCTCAGTTAGATAGGGGGCGGGAGAATGGTTTTGAGCGCTGTTTTCGTGGCTTTCGAGGCGACGGAGGGGGCAGGACGCGTTGGGACGGAGTTCGG
>JAUZEU010000726.1 GCA_030838885.1 Bryobacterales bacterium
TATTCATCGTTTTCACAGCAGAGTTTTTGGGATACACTGAATCCTTTGAGGTCAAAAACCCGTGATGCCGCCACCAGCGCCTTTCCGCGGTTCTGTTCTTCAGGGTCTTTTCCTGCTGCCCCCTTCCTTGCGCCCGCGGGCGGAGCCGGTTCAGGCACGCGGTACCACCGAGAATGGCTCGTCAGTACAGCGCCGACCGGGCGTCGACGCATTTCAGGTGAGTATGCAGCCGAAGTCCGGTGGATGGCCGCTGCCGCGCGACGTTCAGGCCAAGATGGAAGCCGCCCTGGGCGCCAGTTTCTCGGATGTCCGTATTCATGTGGGTCCCGAAGCGTCCGCCATCGGCGCGATTGCGTTCACCTGGGGATCGAACATTCATTTCGCCCCGGGCCAGTACAACCCGCACACACCGCAGGGACAGTCTTTACTTGGCCATGAACTGACGCATGTGGTGCAGCAGCGGGCAGGCCGCGTTTCGAATCCCTTCGGCTCCGGCGTGGCTGTAGTGCAGGATCAGGCGCTGGAGGCGGAAGCGGACCGTTTGGGACATCAGGCTGCCATGAGCCGAATGCCGGACTATGCGTCCACAGGCCCAACTGTCGGCAGCGCGTCTGCCATAGGTCAGAACACGATTCACAGGAAGATCAAGCTGGCCGCGAATTACGCGGTTCGGGCTGCGCTGCCCAACACTGCGGGCTGGCAGATCAGTGTTGCCGCTCAGGGCTTGCCGCAACCGGTGGGTTCGCTCCAGATGACGCGATCTGACAACGGCGTATTTATTTCTGATCTTAAGGTAGCCCCCGAGCATCGCCGCAACGGTTTGGCCGGACAATTGATCGACGCCGCCCTTCACACGGCCCGCAGCCATGGCTATCCGCTGGCGGTATTGGAGGCCAGGCCGGATTCACCTGCCGATGTGAATCCCGGTGCCCTGGTCTCTATGTACCAGCGTCACGGCTTCCGCATGACGGGTTTATCGAAGCGCGGCAGTCCCCTGATGGAGCGGAAAACGTAGCCGTCACAGATTGTGACTGTTGCCAGTTCTTGCTGACCTCAGACGTAAAGGTTGTATTTCGCCAGAAAATATTTTTGCAATGCCTCTTTCAACGGCCCTTTGATCGGTGTTGCCCAATCCGCAATCTGCTGTTCGGGCCTCTGCTTCTTATTGAAATTTGATCCATGGGCCGGGTGACTCTTGTTCTCCAGGGTAATCGCGCTGCTGAGATCCTCCCTCATCTTTCTCCACACGGCGGCGCTAACTTCCGTTCCAATCACTACGTTATCCATAACCGCAGTGAGGGCGGGATAGTCAATTTCGGTCCCGTTGCTTAGAGTGACAGCCGCGGCGTATGGATCAGCAACCGCGACAGCCACAGGCGCTGGTGCGTCCGGCCCGCAAACATGGCAAAATTCCCCCCAATACTGATGGCCTCTGGGGCATGCGGCTGCAACCGCCTGGGCTCTCTGCACTGTCCCCGCCCTCAAAATCATCCCTAAACCAGACCTCGCCGGAGCAGGAAGTCTTAGGATGGGATTGCCCGGCCGGTATACCGGTGGCCCTACCAGAACTTTCGATGCTCCGTTTCCGCTTGCAGAGGGAACAGGTCTCAACTGGGATACCGCCGGCTTGGTCGGGCGATATACCGGAGGCGGGTGCATCGGCGCACTTACGTGTGGTTTTGCTACGGGCCTTTGTACTGCTGGTCTGGGTTGGGCAGTGCCCGTCCCGGGGATATATGGACGCGGCGCCCGCAACGGGGCAGGACCGGTTACCTTGTTTTTGCAATCCGAAGCCTTTGGAAACATGCGCTTTTTCCTTATGATGCTGCAACTCCCGACCATCTGTATCTTAGTATGGAGAAATAATAGAGGATTTACTTTAATCAGGTCAATGCAGGCCTCGCTGCGGAAACCTCAAGCAGAGGATAGACCACGCTGGGAATATAAAATCCTTCTGCTTCCAGCCGGCGGAGGCGGCCCACCGTCTCCCCTGCGTCATAGCTGCCGCCTGCGATCTCCCCCCGGATCAGGTCCATAGCCTTCACCTGAGAGCGTGAAACCCGGCGCGTTACGGTCAGCAGCCTTTTGTCCAGCAGCAAAATCAGCAGATACGAAGTCAGCCCGCGGGTGTGGATGCGGGGCGTCGAGAGATACCGAACCGCCTGCTCCGCAACCGCACGTACGTCGCATCTGCCCGTGCTCTCGATCTCGTTGCGCAGTTTCACTACACGCTCAAGTACGGCCATCAGAATCTGCAGCCACTCCTGCGCCCTTGGCTTCAAAGAGCAGGTCCGGTACTCGGTCACCTTCATCTCCAGATACTGCAAAGACGTTGGAAGGTATGAGGTGTCCCTGTCGAGTTCCCGCCGCAGCCTCTCAACAGCCTCTATCACGGCAAGACGTGCTGTCTCCGCACGCGCCGGATGTGAAGTGCCAAACAGCTTCTCCAGCTCCGCCAGCGTGCTTCTGAACCGGGGCGGATCCGCAGGACGCTTCCGGATCAGCGAATGGTGGACCGGCGACTGCCACCTGATCATCCCGTTCTTTAGAACCGGGATCTGTTCCACAAACGGCACCTGATCATGAACGGGATCTTCATTCAGAACCGCCGTGGCCGATTCCAAGTTGCCGGCCATCGCCAGCGAGTTCAGGAACGCTGAGGGTCCGTGCGGTAGCTCCGCCGATCTCGAGAGCGCGGACAGCACCGCTTTCTGAAGGGCTTCAAAGCTGAGGATCTCGGCGCGAATACCCGCGATCAAATCCTGCATCAAAGAGGCCGCCTCCCGCTCGTGACGCGGGTTGTACCCCAGCCCGATCAGAAGCTCGCGTAAATCCGGCGTCCTCCCAATAAGGCCTTCCATGGTGTCGCACTCGGCAACGGCAGGTCGCTCGCACCAGCCCATCCGCGCGCGCACAGTTCTCCACACAGCTTAGAGGACCGGCTGTTCGCCTGCGAGCGGCGCCCAGCGCTTCCAGAAATGATCTTGCTCGTCGCCAACGCGGCGTGCCGATACCTGCACGAAACTGTTGACAGACGTGTGCAAAGCCAGGAAGCGCCGCAGCACGGACGCGAAGAGGATTGCACTGCTTCCGGTAAACATGCTCTCATCCAGTTCCAGGATGACCTCATTGCCCGTACGAAAGCCGCGCGAGGCGTTCGGGCCAAAGCGGCGCAGTACCCGGCGTGGAATACTCTTCCGGATTCCGTCTATTTGACGCCGGACGGAGGGCCCATCGGTCAGAGCGTAAATCCGCAAAATCTCACGAAGCGAATCGAGACCGTCTCGCGATTGCGTCA
>JAUZEU010000756.1 GCA_030838885.1 Bryobacterales bacterium
CCGATATTAACCGTTAACGGCCGCTTAGGGCGGGTACGTCGGTACGGCAGGCACCCTGTTCAGCGAGTATTAAAACTGGCGGCGCTTCCGTGTCGGTATCGATCAGCGGACCCTCATCGGAAAACCGTGAGATAGCTCCAGGCACCTCGACTATTTCACTGGAGGCAGGAAGCTACACGGTACGTGTTACCGCGAGTTGTGGGCAGAGGACCGAGACATTTGTGCTTATGGAGGGTTCGCAATCCACGGGGACCTACTCGTGTGAAGTGATCCGGTAAAGCCATTTACCCGCCTTCATGTCGAACGCCCGCAACTCACCACATTATTCCCCAACAGGAATTCAATGTGAGTTTTCGGTAAGGCTGCGTAGCGAGGACTGTACCGGGTCAGGAAGTACAGAAAAATGTTATTCGCGGTTCTCGTCAGCCGGTTTCACTCTGATGAGCAGCTTGTCCCATGCGTGATGTTTGCCTGATTTGGTGGGGGCCTCCGGGTATACGTGACGTCGGACGGGAAAAAGCTGGCCATGCGCACGACGACCGGCCCGAGAAACTTGTCGCGAATGTAGAAGTAATAATGCGTGAACCGGCAGCGCTGGTGCGCGGGATGCGGTGGTTGGGGTCCTGAGTCGCAAACGTGGGCACGCTGACGCGGAACGTCCGGCCCTGTTCCATGCTGCGGAAAATGAAATAGACGCCGAAAGCGTTTTTCTTCTCCATGAGCCGCAGCGCGGGCAGGACGTGATCTTCCTTGCGCACGCCTTTTTCCGCCCATTCGATGGGCAGACCATGATTGCGGGCGAACGATTCCACCCAGGTTCTGTAATCGCTGGTACGCTGACTCAGCACTTCCTTGCTCACCACTGCAATGCCGAGCACCTGCCGGAAGAAGTAGACCACCTGCTCCGAGCGCGACAGGTTGGTCAGGAAGCCGTTAATGACGATACGGTCTAAGCAGTGGTATACAAAAAGCAGCAGGCTGCCAAACAGCTTTGTGAAAGTCTCCATCGGTCGTCGTCTCCTGTTCTCGTCTTGACAACAAGATCATCCGACAGACGACCGGTGGTTTCAAAATTTCAAATATGTTTGGCTAGCGATTCATCACACGAATCGGAGCAAATTGCTGGCACGCTGGGATGTCCGTAGCTACGCGCTTCCAAGTCCGACAGATGTCTGTTCGCCAGCTTGGTAAACAGCGAAATCAGCACATGGTTCGTATGGATCAAGGCCACGGTGGCACTTGACCGATAATACCCTTGAATGTCTAACCTCAGTCGACGCGACATCCTCGCGCTACCCGCCCTCACAACCCTCGGGGCAAACGCCGAAACTTCTGGCACTCGCCCGCCCAACATTATCGTGATCGTCACCGACGATCACGGGATTGGTGACGTCGGCTGTTACGAACACCCTGAGGTGCGAACGCCCCATCTGGATCGCCTGGCTGCCTCCGGCGTTCGGTTCACACAGTGGTACTCGAACGCGCCGATCTGCTCGGCCTCGCGAGCGGCCATCATGACGGGCAAATATCCTGAACGCACGGGCGTGGTGGGTGCGTTGCCCCCAGAGCCCACCTGGGATGTACAGGGTCTGCGCGCGGGCGAGACCACCATCGCGACGGTGCTGGGGAAATTGGGCTACAACACGGCTGCTTTCGGCAAATGGCATCTCGGCAGCATCGAGGCCAGCCGTCCGTACAACCAGGGATTCGACCACTTCTTCGGCTGGTATTCAGGCTGGCTCGACGCCTACTCCCACCGCTATTACCAGCTCGGCTCTGCGCCGGGCAAGATCTTCCACGACCTCTGGCGAAATCGCGAAGAAGTCTTTGAAGAGCCTGCTTACGTGACGGAAGTCCTCGGCCGCGAGGCCCGCGCCTTCCTAGCAAAGCAGACCAAGCAGAAACCCTTTTTCCAGTACCTCGCCTTCGGTGCACCGCACTACTCGATGATGGCGCCGAAGAAGTATCTGGACCGCTTCCCCGCCAACATGGAGCGCGACCGCCGAACCCACCTCGCCATGGTCGCCGCTGTCGACGATGTGATCGGCTCGATTCTCGATCAGGTCCGTCGGCAGGGCATAGAGAATGACACCGTCATCTTCTTCCAGGCCGACAACGGGGCGACCCGAGAAGTCCGGGCCTCCAGTACCGCGCAGCCTTACACCGGTGGCAGCAATGAGCCCTTTCGCGGCTTCAAGCAGGGCCTGTTCGATGGCGGCATGCATGTTCCCGCCATTTTGCGTGCCCCCGGCCGGGTCAAGCCCGGCACCGTCTGGAACCGCCCCATGATCTCGATGGACCTTCTGCCCACGCTAGTCTCTCTGGCCGACCGCGCCGCCGTTCCAAAGGACATCGACGGCCAGAACATCCTGCCCGTAATTCGCGGCGAGTCGCCCGAGCATGAGGTCTTGCTCTGGAGCTTCAACGACGGGCGGGCAGTGCGTCAGGGCGATTGGAAGCTCATCCTCAATCCGCCGCAGTTTCCCGGTGAGCCCGTGCCCGATAAGCTCTGGCTGTCGAACCTCGAAGCTGATAAATCCGAAACGAAGAATCTCGCCACGGAGCAGTCAGCACGCGCGCAAGAGATGCTCGAAAAGATCCGCGCATGGGAAAAAACTGTCGGCCTGAAGCCCGCGCCGTAGCTGCGCAGCTTATCTGTGATATTTACGCACGAGTCTCAGCCGTTAGCCCGAGTTTCGCACCTGGATGTGGTGCGGGCTGATAGGTCCAACGGAATGATGAAAGGGTGCCCGAAGGTCTTCACCACAAAATTGGTGTCAGTTATCTGCCGAACCGGAGAGCAGCGCCCGGTGCCGCAGACAGCGAAGGCTCGGTAACCGGCGCCTTGATGCGGGGAGGAGGCTGTGCAGGCAATTCCATGCAGAGCTGGTCGAGCAGTATCCGCACTTCCTGCGATGGCTGCGTGTACCGGGGCAGCACGAGCCATCGGTTATCCCGGGTCGGAATCCAGACATCAATCATCTGAATGGTCGCCAGTTTCTCCATCACCGCCTGGGGACTCAGTCCCGGTGCCTGATTTCGCAGACTGCTCTTCAGTGTCACCTGCAGACAGTAAGCGAGGAAGGCCACGAAGATACGAGCTTCCACGCGCCCTTCCAGCCGATGGTAAACGGGACGCAACCCGAGATCGCTCTTCAGCGACCGGAACGCAGCTTCAATATTCGTTAACTGAATGTAGCGGGTCCACAGCACTGCCGGATCTTCTGCCGTCAGATTCGACCGCAACAGGTAATGCCCGTCGCGATGCTGCGCCTGCTGCAGTTTGACTTATCAACCTGAAAGTGAAACGAGGTTCGCGTGACAAGTCTCGGTCGCCGCCGGAAGGGTGATCGCCACGAAACCAAACGCGCGTCCGGCCTCTTTCTTCGCCGCGCCGATTCGCAATAACAACTGATCCCGGC
>JAUZEU010000761.1 GCA_030838885.1 Bryobacterales bacterium
GGATCTCCTTCAATGTGAGCTTCGACGCAAGTACAAGCAGCGCGCCGCCGGGCTTTTTCACAGCATTCAGCGATGCCACCGCTCTCGATGAATCCAGGTTTACCGATCCGATTACCGTAAACATGCAAGTCGGCTGGGGCGAGATCAATGGAAAGAGTCTGAATCCTGGTGACATAGGTCAAAGCCTGACCAATCAACGAGGTCTGTTCACATATGCTCAGGTGAGGGGAGCGTTGGTAAACGACGCCACCACAAATGCCGATGCAATTGCAGTCGGCAATTTGGGCATTACCGACCCGACAAGTGGGGCTCCCTTTGTTATGTCGAACGCTGAAGCAAAGGCACTGGGCTTCCTGGCGGGTAAGGCGACCGGAATTGACGGCTGGGTAGGATTCAGCAGCACCGCTCCATATACCTTTGACCCGGGCAATCGCTCCGCCCCGGGCAAGTACGACTTTATTGGTTTGGCCGAGCATGAGATTTCTGAGGTGATGGGCCGTTACGGTATCACTCAGAACGGGGCTGCGTCCGGACGCTATTCTCCACTCGACCTGTTTCGTTACTCTTCCGTCGGTTCTCGCGATTTGGTTCCGCAGAACGGAGCCTATTTCTCAATCGATGGTGGTCGAACGGTGATCAATACCTTCAGCGGACCTGGCCGTGGCGACCTGAGCGACTGGTTGGGCCTAACGCCGGACTCCTACAATGCATTTCTTACTTTGGGTCAGCAATTGAATGTTTCGGCGGGAGATATTACCGAAATGGATGTGATCGGGTACAACGCAGTGCCCGAGCCTGGAACTCTGGGTTTAGCCGGTTTCGTCTGCATCATCGTGCTCATGCTTCTTCGGCGAGCCCGCGTCGAGCGCTGATTCGCGTAGTGGCGCAGCGTCCCCTTTCCATTCAACGCTGATGTCCACCGCCGACGCTATAGTGGCGAACGTGTCATCACGACGACGCGTTCCTTCGGTTCACCTTTTCTCATGGGGGCAGCCGCCTCAAAGCCCGAAGAAAAATACTTGACACCTTGATTGCTTAGTACTAATTTCTTAGTATGCGACCACGAAGCTCAATCCTTACCGAGCAGGAACTGGAAATCATGAAGATCGTGTGGGAGCGCGATTGCACCACCGTCCGGGATGTTTATGAGGTCTTGCTGGAAAAGCGGAAAGTGGCGTACACCACTGTCATGACCATGATGAAAATCCTGGAGCAGAAGAAATATCTGAAGAAGATGCAGGTGGATCGCGCTTATGTTTACCGTCCTGCGCAGCCCAAAGGCAAGGTGATTGGCGCTATGGTCAGGGAGTTCGTGAATCGCGTGTTTAACGGGAGCGCCGAACCCCTCCTGGTGCATTTAGTGGAGGAGCACAACCTTTCGAGTGAGGACCTGGAAGAAATCGCGCAACTAAGGAGGACAAAGTGATTGTCGATGCAGTAATCTCTAACACCCTGCTGACATGGTCGGCACAGATCCTCTTATTGGTGCTGATTGCGGCCGTGGTTCCGATGCTCCTGCGGAAATGGGTCGCCAGGGTGCGTCTCGCCTACTGGCAGATGGTTTTGCTCGCCTGTCTATTCCTCCCTTTCGTGCATCCCTGGATACACGAGACCGTGATTTTGAGCCGCGTAGCGAGTACGCCGGCGTCGGTGATTGGCACAACTATCCAGCCCGCATCCGTTGCAATCTCGGCAACACTCTGGACCTTACCGGCGGTTGCCTTCGGTTGTGCGGCTCGGTTCTTGTGGCTGCTGAGCGGTTTCTGGCGCATGCGCCGATTTCGCCGCAATTCAACCGTGCTCCTCCCCTCATCTTCGTGGAGCGCTGAAGCGGACATTCGAATTTCGCCGGACGTCCAGAGCCCTGTCACGTTTGGATGCTGGCGCCCCGTCGTGCTTTTGCCCCCCCGCGTTTGCGGCACTGGACGACGCAACGCGCGAGGCAATTTTGTGTCACGAGATTCTGCATGTCAGGCGGAGAGACTGGCTCTTCACGGTCGCTGAAGAACTGGTGCGGACTGCGTTCTGGTTCCACCCCGCCATCTGGTGGGTTCTGGGTGAGATCCAGCTATCCCGCGAGCAGACCGTGGATAGTGAGGTTATCGGCATGACCCGATCGCGCGATCAATATGTGGATGCGCTGCTGGCAATCGCTGCTGCTCGTCCGCAAGCCGATTTGGCCTCCGCGCCACTTTTTCTTCGCAAACGGCACCTGAAGCAGAGAGTAGTTTCCATCCTGAAAGAGGTTCACATGTCCAAAATGAAATCGTTTTCCGCGCTTTCCGCCAATTTGATTCTGCTGGCTGGTTCATGCTGGTTTATCACCAGCGCCATACCTATATACGGAGCGCCCCAACTTATTTCCGACTCGGCGGGCGTGGCGGTAGACATGGGCGGCGCACAACTAATGCACCGGAATTCTGTCAACTATCCGCCTCTCGCGCTGGTCACCAGAGTCGAAGGCACCGTCACTGTGCAGGTGAAACTCGACAGCAGGGGGAATGTTGTCGATGCCAGTATCGTCAGCGGCCCTGACGAACTAAGAAAGGCCGTACTCCAATCCGTGCTGAACTGGCACTTTACAAAGGAATATGCAAACGGGACCCGGCAGGTAAGCATCAGGTTCGAGTTACCGAAGTCCGTTGCCGCGCCCGCAGGCACGGTCGCCGGCGAGATGGGCAATTCGGTAATGGGTGCCCGGTTGCAAACAATCCGTAACCCGGTTCCGCCCTCTGCTTCCGGAGCCCCGCCCCTGTTTAGCGCACTGGAGTTTGCAGGCAGCGATCAGGTCCGCAGCGATCTGAGTGCGCTCATTCCTGTACACCCCGGCGACCCCATCACTCCGGAGATAGCGAACAGGACGCAGGTTGCGGTACATGAGTATGACGAACATCTTCAGGCTTCTTTCCGTCAGATTTCTCCCACGGAGATGAAGATAGCGGTTGTTGCCGTGCCGGAAACGGCGGTGATGGCTACCCCGGCGTTAATGGCTGCACCGGCGGATCGGCCGATCCGGGTTGGTGGGAACGTGGCACAAGCCAATCTGGTCACAAAAGTGACTCCTGAGTATCCGCCGCAGGCGAAGGAAGCCCGGATTCAGGGCGTTGTGCAGTTCGAAGCCACCGTCGGGCTGGACGGACATATTGACAGCCTCCATCTTGTTTCCGGTCCTCCGCCCCTGGTTACGGCCGCGATGCAGGCGGTCCAGCAGTGGGTTTATCGGCCGACGCTGTTGAACGGCAACCCCGTGCGGGTAATAACGACGATTGACGTGAATTTCACTTTGGTCCAGTGAATTTCCCAGGAGTGTGTGCCTTCAGGAAACGCACAACACTCCTGGCTCGATAATGCTGGTTTCGAAGCCCGGTTCATGTGCCCCCGCGGACTGGCCCATCCCGGCGGCTGTTCTTAATTGCCTTTCACCGGCTCAGTGAGCAATCACAGAGGACGAAGTATGACGCCTCCCGCAGGAGATTGCGTCTCGACAGTAACGATGTGAGCGTTAAAAGTGTAATCCCTTGAGTTAGCGTCATAAAACATTTGCCAGTCTATTTTCCTCATGGGGACAGTAGACGGATTCTGCCCATTCCAATGAAGCCCTTCAAGGGCCCGTATTAAGACACTTCTTGCGGGCTCGTTTAGAGCACCGATGGTACCCGTTGTTTGAAACAGCAGGTTCATAGGCAGCGTCCCCATACCAACATTCATGCCTGCTCCCTTGCTGACAGCCTGAAGAATGTCACGGACCGTGTCTAACCCGCTCCTTTCCTTCTCCTGCAAGGTGATTAACAGGTCGAGGGGTGATGACTGCGCAATCAGCTTCCCATCGGCGCCTCTTACCTGTGCCGGTACGATAAAGTAGATTCCCTGCTGCTCGCGTACGAGGAAGGTCCCTGGGTTTCCATTCGTGGCGTGCGATGACGTGAGTTCCAGAAGCAGACCTAACGGATTGCTAAGCCTGTTCGCTGAACCCTTCTGGAATGTAGCCGCCCAGGAAACAGAGCCGCCACGAGGGATCAGGGCTCTCACCCCCGGATGGGCAATGCGGTATTTGGGATCCGCACCGTCAATGAGGTCGCCGTCAAACGCATATACAGGATCTTCGTAATTGATCCGGATACCATACTTTCTCTGAAGCGTTGTAGCGGCCTCTGCCAAAGGCCGGGTGGCCGTAATACTCCCGGGTTCAGAAAATATGGCCTGAGCGAGTGCACTGACCGCGCAAAGGCAAAGCAGTCCTGATCTGATACCCACAAGACGGTTGGGCAATACTCTGGATGCGTTCATAGCGCGCTACCGCGCGGTTCTCGGGCGAGCGATATCCCGCATGCCGTGTCCAGGGAATGCGGCGTGGAATTCCGCCTGTCGCTCAAGGGAAGCACCTTGCGGGGAGACGCTACACCAGCTCCGGAGCCATATAGCATTGGTAACGATATAAGCATGAATCACGTTGATCTTGTAGGACTGGTCGGCACCCGCGTTACATCGAATAACCATATGCGCTGTTTAGACGCATTTGAAAACAGGACAACAGCTGGATTACTACA
>JAUZEU010000781.1 GCA_030838885.1 Bryobacterales bacterium
CGCCGGCTCATACTGGGCAGGCACGTACACCCAAAAAGTATGCTGCGTGCCTGGATAAACCTTGCTCGGCAGCGTGAATGGTCCGCGAATTTCGCCCTTGGGAACGCCTTCCTGCGGCATGGAGTCCGGCCCCAGCCGGTACTGTGAGTTCGGATTCGGCCCGGGCGGCATGGGCTGCTGGAATCCGCCGCGTCCCCGGCCACCGCCCTGCCGTCCGGGACCTGCCTGGCCTGCGGCAGCAGGTTGTTCCGTGGGGGGAGCCTGTGCAAGCGCCATCGCGCCCGCCATCACTGAACTAATCGCGCAAACCGCCGCTCTTCTCATTCGAAACGTTTCCTCAATTTCAGCCAAGTCCCGCGAGAGGTGCCGTGCTGTCGCCAAAAGATTCTTCCTTCAGCCCCATCCGTTGCGCCATTGCCAGGTACAGATTGCAGAGCGGCGTCTCTTTGGCAAAACGCAGCCGGCGTCCCGGTTTCAGTGTGCCCTTCCCTTTTCCAGCGAGTGCGATCGGAAGATCATGCTCCAGGTGAAGGTTGCCGCACTTGATCCCGTGGCCGAACATCACCATGGAATTGTCCAGCAGCGACGTGCCGCCTTCGTCCAGGCTCTTCAGCCGGTTCAGGAAGTAAGCGACCTGTTCCACATGCCATGTCACGCAGGTTTCGTACTGTTTCTTGCGGACCGGGTCTTCAGCGTGGTGCGAAATGGAGTGGAAACCGCCCTTTACGCCCGGCAGGAACGAGAAGTCCTCGTTGGTCTGTGCGTCGGCCGTCATAAACGTTCCGATGCGCGTGGTGTCGCTCCACAGGGCCAGCACCATGATGTCCATCATCAGCTTCATGTGCTCCGGACGGGTTGCCGGGATGCCCGGGCCGGGGCGCTCCAGCGGGAACTTACCCTGGTTGATCCAGCGCTTCTGCGGCTTCAATGAGGCCTGCATGCGCTGCTCGACAGATCGAACCGATTCGAAGTACTCGTCGAGTCTTACCCGGTCATTTGAGCTACCTTCGCGGCGCAGGCTCTTCGCCTGATCCCTGACCACATCCAGCACGCTGGTATCGTCGCGCTGCAGTGCGGTCAGAAGCTTCGGATCGTCAGGATTGAGGCTGGAAATCACGGGCGATTTGTTTGACCGAAAAAGACGATCGAACGCCAGTTGAGGGATAATCTCTTTCGGAACCGGCGTATGCGGGTCGCGCCAGGAGATGAAGGATCCGTACATGCGCGCAAAACCACCACCAGCCGTGTCGATGCCGCTGCGGGTGGACTCCAGACCCAATTCGAAACTGGGCAGCATGGTCCGGTCACCGATCTGTTGCGCCATTAGCTGATCGATGCTGGTGCCGCCGGAATCGAGATCGTCTCCGGACGTGCGCTCCACGTAGCCGCCGGATAGCCAGGCAGGCACTTTAGGCCAGTGGCCGTTGCGGCCCACGGTCTTTGCGTTCCAGAGGTTCTCGAGGAGCATGAAGTCGCCCTTCAGGCTCTCCAGAGACTTCAGATGCGGAGTGATTTCGTAGTTTTCACCATCGCCCGCGGGCGTCCAGTAGTCGGGGCGCACGCCGTTCGGCATGTACATGAAAACAGAGCGCAGGGGGGGCTCGGAGAGGGTGGTTGACACGGTCCCGGCCGGGGCGGCGGATCCCATCGTCTCGAGCCACGGCAGCGCTAGGGCCGCACCAGCGCCACGCAACACCGTCCTTCGCGAAATTCTCTTCGGCATCGTTTATCTCCTCAATTCCCTCTGGAACTCTATCACTTTCGCCCGTAAACCTATTTAACGACCATCGGAACCACCCGCTTAGGAGGAGGCGGCGCGGCGGCTTCGATGGTTACTTTGCCCCCCTGGCTATTCCGGAAGGGTACACTCAGCACAACTTCACGCATCAGCGTCCGCGCCCGGTAATTGTCCTTTTGCAGCGTGTCCGCCAGTTTTGAGACGGTGCAGCTGTCTCCGTCCTGAAGGCTGCGTCCCAGAGCATAGCCGAGCACTTTGCCCGTCAACTGGCGCAGGAAGTCGTCTTTTTTGTCCATCAATACCTGGCGAAGCTGGGCGGCCCCATCGAATTTCTCACCAGACGGGAGAGCGCCGGTAGTATCGATTGCGGAGCCGTCGAACTCCTTATCCCGCCAGCGGCCGGTCCAGTCGAAGTGCTCCATTGCGAAGCCCATGGGATCCATTAGGTTGTGGCATGCCGAACAGGCAGGGTTCACACGGTGGCTCAGTATTTTCTGCCGCATGCCCACAGCGGTTTTGGCTGTCACCACGCAGTTATCCTCGCACTTGACCGGCTCCAGAGCCGGAACGTTGGGGGGAGGAGGCGGGACGGGCGTACCCAGCAGAGTGTCCAAGACCCACGCGCCTCGGAGCACCGGGCTGGTCTGGCGGTAGTGCGACGTAATTGCCATCACGGCCCCGAGGTTCATGACGCCGGCCCGGCGATCGTCCGGCCATTCGACCAACCGCGGCTGATTCCCTTTGAAGTTCCTGAACTTGTCCTCGAGTTGGTAGAACTTCACCAGACGTTCGGTCATGTAAGTATAGTTGCCGTTGAGCAGTTCCAGCAGGCTTCGGTTTTCGCCAAGGATGCGCTCAAAAATCAGAATCGGTTCGGCCCGCAAGTCAGCCGCTACCGGCGGAGTGTAATACGCCTGCAACTCGGTAATCATGGGCGCTGCTCTTCCGCCCAGATCCTGTGTGCCGAGCCATTGCCCGATGAAAGTACTGGCGAAAGTATCGGATCGCGGATCGTTCAGCATCCGATCCACCTGATTCGTCAGCACTTTAGGATCCTGCAGACGTCCCTGGGCCGCAAGGGTGTTCAGTTCGTCGTCCGGCATGGTTGACCACAGGAAATAAGACAGCCGGGAGGCAAGCTCATACTGACCGAGCGGGTAGATGCCTGGTTTATCGCTTCGGTGTTCAATCTTGAACAGGAACTCCGGCCCGGTGAGTACGCCTTTGAGAGCGAGCTTCACTCGTTCTTCGAACGGATCGCCGCGTTCGGCCGCGCGGTCATAAAGTGTCATCAGCGGAGTAACATCAGCTGTTTCGACGGGACGCCGATACGCCTTCCTCAGGAAAGAGCGGAGGATCTGCTCGGCGGCCCTTCGCGACTGCAAAGGTTCAGCACCCGGCTCTGTGCCTATCAGGCGGTAATGCAGAGCGAGCTTTTCAGGAGTGGGTGGCACTGCCCTTTGTTCGAGACTAAAGCTGAGGACAGGCACTGGCGCTGCATCGGCCGCGATCGAAAGCAGGCGAAGGCCCCGCGTCAGGTGGACCTGAACCTGGAACGTCGGCGGACGGGCCGGGCCTCTGCCACCACCACCTCCGCCACGACCGCCCCGGCCAGGCGCCGAAGCAACTAAAGGGACACCGTTTGACGCGCCATCTACTTTCAGGGACAGATTACCCATTCCATCCCGGCGGTCCACTGCCACGCGGACGGTGTAGTCACCGTCCAGATAGATGGAAACCGGCGCGGAGAAGTCGTGCCCGGGAGTAAGGTCGCGGGTGGCCGATTTCTGATCGGGTTGCTTCGGGGCAGCGGGCAGCAGTTCATCGGCGGTGAAATCGACCACAAGGGGCGGCGTGACAATTGCGCGGTCCAGGATTTGCTGTGCGGCTTCGAGATATCGCTCCATCATGAGCGGAGGCACGAAGAGCGTTTCACCATTGGTGTCAAAGCCTGCACCGCCGGTACCATCGGCCGGGAACAGTTCCGATACGTTGTAATCCACTCCGAGCAGATCACGGATTGTGTTGTGGTATTCGCGCCGGTTTAGCCGTCGAAGGGCGACTGCGCCGGCAAAATCTCCCGCGTAGCAAGCTGTCTGGCGCAGATCTTTATCAATCCAGAGCGCCACTCGCAGACGGTCATCTTCGGACAGTTTGGAATCCACCGGAGGCATGGTCCGGTTGCGCAACTGCGTCGCGACATCGCGCCAGAGACCGCGGTTTGCTTCGACGTCCTTTGCGCTGGCGGCTTTCAGGAAATTGATTCTGTTCTTCGGATTGTTCGGGTTGTGGCAGGTCGAGCAATTCCGGGCGAGGACGGGACGGATATATTGGGCAAACTCGTCAGTCGCAGGCTGTTGTGGCAGGGTTGCAACGGGCAGTGCAAGCAGGATTCCACCTGCCAGAGCGAATTTTCGAAAATCGGGGAGAATAATGAG
>JAUZEU010000791.1 GCA_030838885.1 Bryobacterales bacterium
CAAATCCGATCGGTTCCGATTCATGCCGCTCCGGCTGAGCCTCCGCCGCCGGACCATCTGACAGGGAATAGCGGTCCGTCCATTCAATCGGATTCCCTGCCATTCCTAAATAGCTCTGATACATCGCGAACGATGTGCGCGCCATCTCCTCCCACAGCGCAGCAAAGTCCGGTCCGGCCGAGGCCGTCAGCGCCACCCTCGAATCCGGCGTCCACGACCCCGTTGCACGTGACGACCGCACTTCCGGAGCCCGCTCCTTCGCATAAATAGTCGCTTTAGCGCCGGCGCGTTGCACCAGCAGTGCCGACGTCAAACCCAGTGCCCCGCACCCAATCACCGCGACGTCTTTATCCCCGCCGCCCGCCTCCAGCGCTTTCCGAACCGCAATCGTGCTCGACCCCCACGAGAGCGACCACCCGCTGCCGCCATGCCCGTAGTTGTGGACCACAACCTTCTCGCCGACCCGCTCGACCTCGAGCCGCGGCCCCGCCGCACGGAAAGGCCGCAGGCAAACAGTAATGCGGAAGATCCGGTCCTCATGCGCCCGGATCGGTATCAGCGGCGGCACCGCGTCGTACAACGGCAGCGCCGGAGCACTCGCCGTAACGGGCAGCTTCCGCGCACACCCGGCCAGGCCCAGCAATCCCAGTCCCGCCGCGCTGCCCGAGCCCTGCAAAAAGTCTCGTCTCTTCATAGAGCTCCTTTGGATGAGCTGTCTACCTGATGCCTGCGCGAACCTGGCGCCAGCTTCCGGACATTCTGACTTGGAAGGGGTATTAGCTTCGTTATACCTCGCGCATCGCGATGACCAACAGGGCTCAGCGTTTCTGAAAAGAGCGTTCTTAAAAGGAGTAGAATGATTGACAATACTCAGTCGAGATGCTGATCGCCCAGCCGGTCTATCCGCAGCCTCTTCTGAATGTTGCAGGAGATCGCCGCGAACATGAAGAAGCTAATATTTTGGGCATTTGCTCTGGCCGCGTTACCTGCAGGCACTTTGCTCGCCCAGAGTCTAACCGGTACCTGGCAGGGCACCTTGCAGGCGGGTAAGGACCGTTCGCCCTCCGCTTGCCCAACGACATGTATCCATCATAAAGCGATTCCTCTCCTCAGGCCAGGTCGAAAATCGAATTGCACCACGGGATTCTAGTATTACTGTGTTATAAATACTTGAGGTATCAAGGGTTGTGCGCACGGCCGCGGAGAGCAGATGGCCCATCGCGGCTGGGTATCACGATCGCCACCGCCTGTTCTGCCCGCACCGGCTGGGGCGGAACAAACAGGGGCGCTGTCAGTTCGGCAGAGAAAGTGAAAGCTGGCTGAAGCTGCCGGGATCGCCGGATAACTGGTGCTGCATTGCGCCCGAAAAACTCAGCAGCCTGGAACTGGTGACGGCATGTGGCGAACCGCACTCAATCACTCACGACCGGCATCCTGCATAGTCGACGCAGATGTTGACGCGGAAGACTATCCGGAGCGCCATCCACAGCAGGGGCATTGAGGAAGCAACCCGATCAGATGGCGGGCAATGATGATTCTGATGGTCGCGACCGAGTGCGGGTTATTCCGCTCGGGGCGAACCGCGCGGCCGGAAGCTTTGTGGTGGTTTGGCGGCGCGTAATCTTAAGCTGACTGGCCCGTGCTGAGGGGGAAAAAAGGCTCCGCTCGGCGACCAGGAACCCATACGAGACGATGCAGAGGGTAGCGTGATGGTGAAAACCCCGCCAGCCCCGCCCTTCAAAATGGCCCAGTCCGAGTTCCTGCTTCAACTCCTCGTAATCACGCTCAATAATCCAGCGGTGTTTGGCAAGACAGATGAGTTCAGCCAATCGCATATCTGCAGGCAGGGTGGAAAGCCAGTATTTGGCCGGTTCACTCTCACCTTCAGGCCATTCGATCAGAGGCCATTCCTCCGGATGTGGTTCCGCGCGCCAGTAATCGCGATGGGCCGGACGCACACGCAGGGCGGCAAAGCGCGATGCGAGATCCTCTTTGACGCCGGTACGCCGGGAAACGGTCTTAAATGCATCCGGGGGCAGTGACAGCGCGAGACCTTTCACTGTGACCGGCTGATGTTTCGGGTCACCCTGCAGCAGTTTCGGTGGACGGCCCATACCCTTTCCTTTGGGCGTGGGGGCCGGTTGTTCACCGGGCTTCCATACCGTCACACTGCTTTGGATGCCTGCAGTATAAGGTAACTTCCATTCCGTCAGTTGCGCCCGGAACTGCGAATCGTTGCCATAACCCGCGTCGGCCAGCACCACGCCCTGGGGCACACCACGTTCCCGCGCTCGTTGAATCTGCTCCAGTGCGATCTGTGGCTTGGTTTGAAATGCGGTCTCTTCGGGAACGCCGGCTTTCTTCCGTCGTTCCGGATCGTTGGCCCATCCTTCCGGAAGATACAAGCGAAACGAGACCGGCATGCCGGACGTTTCCGTCGACACGGAAAGGCTTACGGCCACGCGGCAGTTGTCCTGCTTACCCACCTGCCCGCAATACTGCCGGGTCACTCCCACCGAATGCCTGCCCTTCTTCGGGAAACCTGTATCATCGACGACCCACGCCACCACCGGGCCTTGCCGTAACATCGCAGGCAAAACCGTATCCAGCGCCCGGTCCAGCAGGACTTCATCATCCCCAGGGAGCGTCTGCAACCAGATGATGAAGGGATTCATGCATGCGGCGAACATTCTCCGGCGTCAGCTTCGCTGCCATCGGCTCAACGCTCTTCCGCTCTCCCGGCAAAAGCAGCCCCGTGCAATATGCCTTCAAAGGTACGATCCGATCTGAATGTCCCGCT
>JAUZEU010000810.1 GCA_030838885.1 Bryobacterales bacterium
GAGTCCGGAACGCAGGGTCAGATCAACGATTAGGGCGTTTCCGTCAAACTGACGGGACCGGGACGTCACCGGATCTTCACCAGGCCGTTTTCGGGGCGTGCCCTTCCGCTCGCTGATCGAACGAGGACCTTTTCGCCTTCTCCAGTTTCTGATTGCCGGCACCCTGTGGCGCCGGAAGGGGAGATTCTGACGGCTGTAGGGAAGTCGCGGTTTCCAATAGCGCTCCTGATCCGTGCCATCGCGCCAATGACGATCCGAAACCGACCGTTATTTTGAGACTGTTTGGTTTCAGAAACTCGCCCGTGAGGTTAGCTACGACTTCCTGGAACCGGTGTCTCTGTCGCCCGTCTTCAGCCGGATGGCACCCCCGTGCGAACGCAGTTGCCTCGCCGGTCGTGGTGGGATAAAACTGAGATGTTCTTTCAGGCTGAGGGAGATTCTCTTGAAGATCTTGTTCGTCGTCGTGTGTGCTTTTGCGGCTTTACCCCTGATGTCTCAGACTGTGTCCCCGACTGTGGCCCCGGTTGCGGTCCCGATTGTCGCCAATGACAATCGGGTGCCGGCGGGCCTCTTGAAAGACGGCGTCCTGACCCTCTTGCTGGAGTTGCGGAAGGGGAACTGGCACCCGGAGCGCGAGGACGGGGATATCATTCCCTCCTATGCCTTTGGCCAAGCCGGGAAGCCCCTGCAGGTTCCGGGTCCGGCGATCCGCGTTCCGCAGGGCGTCACCATTGATGTCATGCTCAGGAGTTTCATAGGCGTCCCGGCAACCGTGCACGGGCTGCATGCGCGTCCCGGGAAGGACAGCGATGTGGTCACTGTGGCCGCGGGCGGGTCGGCCCACGTCCGGTTTGTCGCCGGCACACCTGGCACGTACCTCTACTGGGCGCGCACGCCGGACGGGCGTCGGGGAAATAACCGGGGGCTCGATGCCCTGCTCGGAGCGGCCCTCGTGGTCGATCCTCCGGGCTCGCCCGCAAATGACCGGATCTTCGTGTTCGAGCGCTGGAACGGCCCTACCCGGACCGCGATCAACGGAAAGTCATGGCCCTATACCGAAAGGCTGAACCTGAAGGTCGGCGAGAAGGTTCACTGGAAGCTGGTGAACGCTTCGGACCTGAGTCATCCGATGCATCTGCACGGTTTCCACTTTTCGCTCGACGCGGAGGGCGATGGAGAAAACTACAAGGTGTTCGACGACGGCATGAAGCCGGAAGAGTTCACGCATTCAGTGGAAGTGATGCAGACCTTCGAGATGACCTGGTCGCCCAGCGAGCCGGGACGATGGCTTTATCACTGTCACCGAATCCCCCATATGCAACTGCCCGTACCGCTGGATCCCGCGGATGTGATTGCGGCCAGGTCCAGCACCCATGACCACGAGCACATGCACGACATGACTTCCGACTACAGTGGCATGGGCGGAATGATCATGGGGATCACAGTCACCGGAAAATCGATCATCGACACCACGAACAATTGGCATCCGACTCACAAAATCGAGATGGGCGTAGGTACTCAGAAAGGCGACGCACGCGCCTACGAGATTTCGCTGAAGGACGCCGGCGCGGCGAAGCCCGCGCTGAGTACAGGCCTGACAGGCCCGGTTCTGGTGGTGACCCAGGGGGAGAAGACGGAGATCGCGATAACGAACACGATGAATGAGCCGACTGCAATCCACTGGCACGGGATTGAAGTGGAGAGCTTCTACGACGGCGTGCCGTGGTGGGGCGGGATGGACGAAAAACACGCTCCGGCGGTGGAGCCAGGTAAGACGTTCACGGTTCGGATGATTCCGCCGCGTGCCGGAACATTCATGTATCACACGCACTGGCACGATGCGGCTCAACTCACCGGCGGGGTCCACGGCGCCATGATCGTGCTGGCGCCGGGACAGAAGTACGACCCGGATACGGACAGGAGCTTTCTGTTCAGTATCAGTCCTGCCCAGCCCTACGGAGCGGGTCTGCTGCTGCTCAACGGCTCGCCCCAGCCGGCGGCCATGCATCTCAAGACGGGCAGGACGTATCGGTTTCGGCTCATCAATATCACGCCGGCGACCGACAATCTGGAGATCTCGCTGCGCGATGAGAACGGCCTGGTTGCGTGGCGGGAATTAGCCAAGGACGCGTCCGATGTAAAGAAGGAGCGGCCGCAGAAGGCCGATCAGCGCGTGGCCATCGGAGAGACCTTCGATTTCGAGTACCGGGCGGAGAAAGCCGGCGAGGTGACACTTCAAGGCTGGCCCACCGGGAATGCCCGGCGCGTGATCCAGACCCTGATTTTCGGGGAGTAATAAGCCGCCACGCCGTCGCGTTACTTCTCCCGCAAGTCCCCACAATCCGGTTCGCGGAAGTCTGCTCTTCACCACGCGACTAAGCAGAGGTTGTGTACCGGAACGCCGTATCTTGCCAGCTATCCTAACTGCAGTGCCGCCCTTCTTCGATGGCTGTGCGAAACGACTCGCGGAAGGCGAGACAATCGATGGATGAAAATGGGCGACAAGAGCTTGAGCGGTCGCCGCATTCTTCGCGACCATATTGACAGTGGCCGCATGTTTTTTCTCCGCCGACGATGCATCTCGGTGCCGATCCGGCGAAAGGTGACCCGGAATAGCTTCCGATATTGAACCTTAACGGCCCGAACGCTCACCCGATCACGCAGCGAATCTCACGGTAAACCCTTCGCCGTTACTCGCGGTTCAGGACACTCACCGCGCCACATACCGGTAACGCCGTTGCGCTCGTAACGATTCATATCCAGTGAATATGCGACCGCGCAGGGCAAATGGAGGTGCCCTCGTACCAGCAAAGATGGCTTCATACACTGCGGCTATGATGGATCTTTTGATCCCTCTTTGATCATAAACTCCAAAAGCCAGACGGAGGTCACATTGCTGCCAGCGAGCGGTGACAAAGCGTTGACAGAACCGTGATCCATTCCGGACCGGGCGTGCTTACAATGAGACGGTCCGGCCATGCAAATCACGCAGGGGTTTGGCCCGTCCCATCGCGCAGTGGTGATGCTTGCCAGCATTATGCTGATTACTGCCTTCGCTTTGTGCACTTTGGCTTGGCGCATGCTCGAATTGGACCATGCCGTCGCCGGGCAGCGGCAGCGTGAACGGCTGGAGCAGGCGGCAGATCGTGGTAGTGCGGCATTGCTACGGTACTGGGCCCAACTCGATGCTGACCTCGGCCGTTTCGTACAACAAGGCCAACCGCCTGCTTCCCTTCTGCCGCACGATGAGGATGCTCTGCTGGTCAGCTTCACAAAGGCGGGAATGCAACTCTGGCCAGATCGGCCGCTGCGGTATCGGCCCTGGGGTTCTCCCCCGACGCCTGTCGTAGGACCGTTCGCTGCCGCCGAAGACCTGGAGTTCGGTGCACTGGATTACGCGGCGGCGGCGAAAAGGTTTCATGCTCTGTCCAAGGCTGCCAATCCGACCGTTCGCGCCGAGGCGTTGTTACGTGCTGCACGCAATGAGCGAAAGGCGGGCCAGGCGCACGCAGCGTTGGCGACATACGCTCGTCTGGCCGCGATCGGCGCAACCTCCCTGAATGGGGAGCCAGCGGAATTAGTCGCACGGCACGCACGCTTATCTCTGCTGCCCGAGGCAGCACGGGAGCAGGAGGCCGCGGCGCTGTGGCGCGATCTCGACGCCGGACGTTGGCCTCTCTCCCGCACCAGCTTCGCGTTCTACGCCGGCGAGTTGGGGCATGCAATTCCAATTGCGGTTTGGGAGGAGACCGTTGCGGCACTCTTCGAGGAGTGGCAACGGGCAGAAGCAGATCGCGGGGAACGTACTTTGTGGATAGCTGGAGCGCCTCCCGTGCTGCTGTCCTGGCGCAACCGGAGCGACTTTCTGGTAGGCTTTGCCGCCCGGCCGGGATATTTTGAACAGCGCTATCTTCGCGGTGCAGGCATCCAGTATGCAGTGCTCGCCAGCGATGGAAGGCTGATGCTCGGCAATAACTCGGCCGAAGGGAAGCGGGCGCGACGAGTCATATCCTTCGGGCAAGTGCCATTGACGTTGGAGGCCGCCGGGGGAAGTGCCGCAAGCGATGAGGGCCAGAGCAGCCTTCTACGCTTGGGTGTCGTGCTCGTGTTGGTGCTGGTGATCACAGGCAGTGGTGCGGTGCTGCGGGCCATTCACCGCGAGTTGGCCGTGGCGCGCCTGCAATCCGATTTCGTGGCCGCGGTGTCGCATGAGTTCCGCAGCCCGTTAACGACTTTGAATCATTTAACGGACCTCCTACAGGACGACCGCGTGCGCAGCGAGGAGCGCCGCAAGCGGTATTACAAGGTGCTCGCCTCGGAGACCACTCGGCTCCACCGCCTGGTAGAGGATCTTTTGGACTTCGGCCGCATGGAAGCTGGTGCGCGCCGTTACCGACTGGAGGAACTGGATGCGGTTGCCCTCGTTGACGAGGTTGTGGCTGATTTCCGGAAAGAGGCCGAGGACCTCGGCTTCACCGTGGACCTGCAGGCCGATGTGCCTCGCGCTCTCGTAGCGGCTGATAGCGAGGCGTTGCGACGTGCCCTATGGAATCTGCTGGACAATGCCACGAAGTATTCGCCTGACCACAAGGCAGTGTGGGTCACGATCACTGAGGAGCAGGATCGGCTCGCAGTTCATGTGCGCGACGAAGGCATGGGGATCTCACCCGCGGAGCAGCGGCGTATCTTCCGCAAGTTTGAACGCGGCGCCGAAGCCAAAGCGGCCAGCATTCGCGGCACTGGTCTGGGGCTGGCTATGGTGCAGGGAATCATGCGCGCGCACGGCGGCGGCGTCCAGCTCCAAAGCGAGCCCCAATGCGGCAGTACATTCACGTTGTGGCTGCCCTTGGCCGCATAGGAGAGACCCATGGCACGGATTCTGGTGGCAGAGGACGAACCGGGCATTGCTCTGGCCCTTGAGGACGACCTGACTATTGAGGGATACGACGTCGAGGTAGCGCGCGATGGCGATGTGGCGTCGCACCTCGCCCGAGAGGGCCGCTTCGATCTGGTGCTGCTCGATATCATGCTGCCGCGAAAGACCGGCTTCGATGTGTGCCGCGAGCTGCGGCGTGCCGGTTTGCGTACACCGATCCTGATGCTGACTGCCAAGGCACAGGAATCCGACAAGGTTATGGGCCTCGACCTCGGGGCGGATGATTATGTCACCAAGCCCTACAGTCCTCACGAGTTGCGGGCGCGGGTGCGCGCGCTGCTGCGGCGGACTGCGCCGCCTCCTCACGCCGCCGCCCCGGAGGTGTTCGCCTTTGGGGACAACGAACTCGACTTGGGACGCGGCGAAGTGCGCCGGCAGGGCCGCGCGCTCGAGGTTACCGCGCTGGAGTTCAAGCTGCTCGCGACTTTCATCCGCAACCGCGGGAGATTGCTATCGCGCGATCAGCTTCTGGAGCAAGTGTGGGGCCACGGCTTGTCGGTCACGGAGCGGGTGGTGGACAACCAGGTGCTCGCCCTGCGAAAGAAGATCGAACCGGACCCGGCTCTGCCGCGACACCTGGTGAGTATCCGCGGCCTGGGCTACCGTTTCGATGGCTGAGCGGTGACGCAATGATGACAGACCGCAGGTGAAGCGTTGAATTGGCTGTCCGATCCTGAGGATGCCCCGTATGGAGGAGGCTCTGATGCGAGTAACAATTTTTGCACTGATTATGGCAGCCGCTGCCACAACGGCCCTGGCACAGGCGCCTGACCTGCAGTTTCGCGCTGCCCAACAGAAGGAAACTGTCGAAGGTGACCTGACGTCCGCGATCAAGCTCTACGCCAGCGTAGCCGACAGCAAGACGACTCCGCCCGCGCTGGCCGCCCGCGCACTCGTAGGGCTGGGGCGCTGCTACGAGCGGTTAGGCAGCACCGAGGCGCCCAAGGCGTACGAGCGCGTCGTAGCCCAGTTCGGCAAGGAGGAGGCGGCGGCGGAAGCACGACAGCGGCTCGCTAATATGCCCGGCAGGCCTGGAAGCCGTACGCCCGAGGCCGGATTGGTCACGCGCAAGGTGCTCGGCGATCTGCTGCCGCTAGCTGACACCCTGACCAAGGACGGGCGTTACACGATGCTGTCAGCTTGGGGCGGCATGCTATCAGGTGCGACGCTGTTGGATCTGGTGACGGGCGAGCGCAAGCCAGTGCGCAGAGTATCCTCTCTACTCGCCGCGGGAGAGAACACCAGGTCTTATCGGCATACCCTCTCTCCAGACGGGCGGCGTTTCGCGTTTGATGTGTCGGCTAGCGGCCGCGGTGAGTTGCGCATAGCGAACGTCGATGGTAGCGGGAGTCATACGCTCGTGTCGCTGCCCGGCAAACTTACCGTTGTGCCACTCGATTGGTCCAGTGATGGTCGCACCATCCTGGCGTTTGCACATGGGTCAGGAGAAGAATACTTCCCGCGAGAATTTCTCCTTGTGGACACCAACGGTCAGGGAGTCCGCCCAATTCGTATCACCAAAACCTGCGGCGCTTCGGCCCGGTTCTCGCCGGACGGACGGTGGATCGCGTTCGAGACAGTGCGCAGCCCGGAGAATCCTAACAATCTGCGCGGGAACCTGTTCCGTATCCGGACGGACGGTTCGGGAGAGCAGCTCCTGGTGCAGCCGGAGACGGGAGCGGCTCTGGTCGGCTGGGCCCCGGACGGAGGTAGCGTGCTCTTCGTCAGTGAGCATCTGGACGTGGACCATCTGTATGCGGTGTCACTCAAGGAAGGTGCAGTCTCTCCTCCCGTCAGCCTCATGAAAGGCTTCCCCCGCAGCACGATTCTGGGCATGACACGCGAAGGCGCACTGCTGTATTCTACGGGAACTTCGAGCATGCTAGCTTACACCGCGAAGCTGAGTGGGCCGGACGGCGCTATTTCCGCTGGTCAGCCAGTGAATGCGCAGTCGCAACGCAGATCGGGTTCGGCTACCTGGTCGCCCGATGGCCGGGTCCTGGCCTATGGGCTCTACCAGCCGGATCCTCGGAGTCGCAGCAAGGGCGCTTTCGCTGTGATGGTGCGAGATGTTGTGAGCGGGCAGGAGCGCGAGGTGGGCCGCTTCCCGCTCACGGGTGCCGCAGGCCGGGTTGAGTGGACGCCAGACAGTAAGGCCCTGCTGCTGCCGGTCTATACCGCAGATGGTTGCAATGTACTTCGGCTGGACCTCGCTTCCGGTCGGAGTGAGCCGCTGATTCCTGCCGCGCTGGTCGATAGCAATAGCTGTTACGTATACCCCCAGGCCTCTCCAGACGGCAAGTACCTTTATTACATCAAAGATAAAGGGAAAGGGTCCGATCTGGTGCGGTTGGACTTGGCTGAAGGGCAAGCACAGCAACTCGCGACCGGGCTTCCGGATTTCGTGTTCGCGACGTTCGCCCTTTCCCGTGACGGTCGCGAATTGGCGGTTCCCATTGTTGATAAGGACAAGAATGCGACGGTCCTGCGAGTGCTCGGACCGGAAGGGGATATACGGCGGGACCTGATCACCGTTCTGGCACCCAACCTGCTGCTTTCGGCCAACTGGTCACCCGATGGCCAGCAAATGTTTTTTTCTCGGACGCTTGAGGGCAGCCAAGCCGGCCTGTTCCGTATTCCGGCCTCCGGCGGTGCCCCCGTGGCCGTTGGCACTCAGGACGGCACCTTTCTGGAACTCCGTGTCCACCCCAATGGCGAGGAAATCGCGTTCCTCGGCCGGAACAGCCACAGGGAGGTCTGGCGGCTGGAGGGTCTGCCGCAGGCGTTGGCGCGCCTGTCTATTGCGCGGGGCGCTGAGGCAGTGCAGGCGCGGCCCAGCCGGGCGAAGCGCTAGCGCGCACTGTGCCTCGTACTACCATGCGCTCGCGCTTCTCAGATTGTGATTTGGCCACTTTTTGCTTTAACGAGGAATAAACGCAATGATTCACTGGACGTCGATCTGCCTGGTACTATTGCTTTACTGCCCTGCCGAGCGCCTTTGCGCGCAGACAGCAGGAGAATACCAGCCGACAATTCCCAAAGTCTGGGAGGACGAGGCGATGAAGGACCTGGAGCTTCCGCTGGCCCGGGCCGAGTACTCGCCCAAACATATTCCTGCCAGCTTCTACTACAAGATACCGGTGCGGCCGATTTACAAGTCCTACGCCGTCTACCATCCGGACCGCGAGCCGAAGGGGTACATCGAGTGGCTGCGATCGCGCGAACCCGAGATCGACTGGGACTCCACCAAATTAAAGACAAAAGAAGACTGGATCCGTGCCGGCGAGACCGTGTTCGATGCACCGCTCGGATACGGCTCGATCATGATCACTAAGGAGCGTCTGGCGAACATCGAAGACCTCTACGTCCGAAAGCCGGAGTTCTACTCGGCGGTGCAGCCACCGATGTCGGCTGACGGAACACTGCCCTTCTTTCGCTATATAGTTCGTAAGAAAGGTGTCATCGACGTCGGGGTACTCTCCTGCGCCATGTGCCACACGCGAGTGATGCCGGACGGCAGCGTAGTGAAAGGCGCACAGGGAAATTTCCCGTTCGATAAGGCGATGGCGTTCGCAATCCGGTCCGGGTGAAGCGACGTGATCGCCATAAACCGGAAACTGGTGCGCGCCTTGTGGTTCACTCCCTGGCTTGAGCCCGCCTTCTTCGCGGGTCTTGAGCAGAAGGACCATGAAGAGATTGCTCGGCCGCTCTCCGACCGTCCAGGCGGCGTGCTTACCCGTCACCGGTCGGGACCATGGGCGCCGCCCCAGGTGCCGGACCTGATCGGAGTCGCCACGCGAAAATATCTCGATCACAGCGGTTTACAGCAGAACCGGACTTCCGTAGACGTGATGCGGTACGCCGCTCTGAATCAGGGAGGCGACGCTCTGTCGAACTTTGGCGGCTTCGTCCCAATTTCCGAACTTATGGGTCCGAAGCCGGACCCCAACGCAGGCGAGCGCTACAGCGACGAGCAGTTGTTTGCGCTAGCGCAGTACGTGGAGTCGCTGAAGCCTCCGCTCAATCCCAATCCGTTCAATTCGACAGCGGCCGCCGGCAAAACCGTCTTCGAGCGTGAAGGTTGCG
>JAUZEU010000047.1 GCA_030838885.1 Bryobacterales bacterium
ACTATCCGGCAGTACCCCGTGGAAGCCATTTGGTGAAAAAACGAGCGTCCCATAAACACTTTGTGTTAGTTTTGTTTTTGTTGTGGGCTGTGTTCCCGTGGTCTGCCGCCGCGGCAGAAATGCTGCGGTTGGAGGCAAGTGCCGACGCCATGGGATCCACTTACTCCGTGATTCTCTACGGGGAAGACCGCAACAAACTGGAAGCAGCCTCTGACGACGCGTTCGAAGAGGCCCGGCGGCTCGACCTTCTGCTTTCAAATTATAAGCCGGAAAGTGAGTGGAGTAAGGTGAACCGGGAAGCGGCGGAGCGGCCTGTGCATGTCTCCGGCGAACTTTTTGGGTTGTTGGCGGCCTGTGTCAACTACAGTCGCCAGAGTGAAGGTGCTTTTGATATTACGGTTGGTCCTCTGATGAGGATCTGGGGTTTTTACAAGGGTTCGGGGCACCTGCCCCAGCCTGGTGAAGTGAAGCAGGCGATGGGACAAATCGGTTACCAGAACATCGTGCTCGATTCGGCGAAGCAGACCGTCTTCTTTACCAGGAAAGGCCTCGATCTCGATCCCGGCGGCGTTGGCAAGGGCTACACGGTCGACCGCATGATGGAAATACTGAAGAAGGAAGGCGTTCAGGCGGCTCTCGTCTCAGGCGGTGGCAGCAGCATCTATTGTCTGGGTAATCCACCTGACGAACCCGCCGGCTGGCGTATCCAGATCAAAGACCCGCACGACGAATTCAAATCCGTAGCCGAAGTCGCGCTGAAGAACGAATCACTCTCTACTTCGGGCAGCTACGAAAAGTTCTTTATGGCCGAGGGCAAAACCTGGAGTCATATTATGGACCCCCGCACGGGCTATCCGGCGCAGGGAACACTTTCGGTTTCCGTTGTCGCACCTCTCACGCTGGATAGTGAGGTGTGGGCGAAACCGTACTTCATACTTGGCCGTTCCTGGACGGCGACTCATAAACCCCGGAACTTCCGGGTGTTCTATTGCTCTGAAAGCAATAGAAACCAAGACAAAAATGATAAGGCGGATCAACAATGCGCGTGGCTCCAATGACTAGCCGTTTCCTCGATGCCTGCCGGCGCCGGCCAACCGACGTGCGGCCGGTGTGGTTCATGCGGCAAGCCGGGCGGTACATGAAATCTTACCGGGAGATCCGTGCAAAGCACTCGATGCTCGAGATGTGCAAACGTCCTGACCTTGCGGCTGCAGTGACTCTTCAGCCCGTGGAAACCCTTGACGTGGATGCCGCGATCATCTTCGCGGACCTCCTGCTGCCGGTGGAGCCGATGGGTCTGAAACTCAGCTATCCGCAGAAGGAAGGGCCGCAGATTGAGAACCCCATTCTCACGAGCGAAGATGTGGATGCGCTTTCCACCTCAAATACGGACGATCTCGGCTACGTAGGCGAAGCGATTCAGCAAACCGTCCGTGCGCTGGCGGGGCGTGTGCCTGTGATTGGGTTTTGCGCGGCGCCGTTCACACTTGCGAGCTACATGATCGAAGGCGGCGGATCCAAGAATTTCCTCCGGACCAAGCGCATGATGTACGGCGACGAAACGCTGTGGCGCCGGTTGATGGGCAAGATTGTCGACGTGCTGGCACCTTTCGCGATTATGCAGGTGGCTTCCGGCGCGCGTTCGATTCAGGTTTTCGACAGTTGGGTAGGTGCGCTCGCGGCCGACGATTACGTTCGCTTCGCACAGCCCTACTCGCGTGCGCTGATTGAGCGCATTAAGTCTACAGGCGTGCCGGTGATTCACTTCGGTACCGGGGCTTCCGGATATTTTCGCGAACTGCACGCAGCCGGCGGAGACGTGATGGGCTGCGACTGGCGCATCAATATCGATCAGGCATGGACCGACATCTCATACCGTTCCGCGATCATGGGCAATCTGGATCCCGTGGCACTGTTTGCGCCGCTGCCCGAACTTCGCACCAAGGTTCATGACCTGCTGCGCCGCACCGGTACGCGCCCGGGCCACATTTTCAATCTGGGCCACGGCATTCTGCCGGAAACCCCGGTTGAGAACGTGAAGGCTGTGGTGCAGATGGTACGCGAGTTCCGTCCGTAGTCGATGAGCGTCGGCGTCCGCGTCGGTATCGTCGGGGGCGGCATTTCGGGGCTTTCCTGCGCTTATTATCTGGGTAAAGCGGGCATCGAAGCGACTGTATTCGATCCCGCACCCGGCGGTCCTATCGGGACTGTGGTGGTGGAAGGCTGCATTCTGGAAACCGGCCCGGAGAGCTGGCTTGCGGCTAAGCCGTGGGCAGAGCAGCTTATCCGCGAGCTCGGTTTGGGCGACGAACTCACGGGGTCGAATGATGCCAAACGGCGCACGTATGTGCTGCGCCGGGGCAGCTTCGTCACCCTGCCCGAAGGATTGCAGATGGTGGTGCCTACCAGGGCTCTGCCTGTGCTGAAATCCGAACTCTTTGGGTGGCACACGAAGGTTCGCATGGGCCTCGAGATCTATCGCAACCCGAAAGCAATGCCTGACCGCTCCGTGGCCGCTTTTGTGGAAGATCACTTCGGGGCTGAAGCGGTGGATTATCTGGCGGAGCCCCTGCTGGCAGGTGTGTTTGGCGGTTCCCCGCAGGAGCTTAGTGCGGCCAGTGTGTTGCCAAAGTTTGTGGAGTATGAACAGCGGTATGGCAGCGTTGTGGTGGGGACTTTTCGCGAGAAGAGGAAGGCTGCGGGCGGGCCTGTCTTCAAGTCATTGCGGCGCGGCCTTGGCACACTGATTGAGGCTCTGCGCGACAGAGTTCAGGTTGTGCCCGAGCGAGTGGACTCGATCGTTCGTACAGAGAACGGCTGGAGGATCGAGGCCAACGCAGACTGGCACGAATTCGATCGTATTGTGCTGGCCTGTGGCGCAAACCGTTCGGTGCCGCTGATAGCACCGGTGGATGATCTGCTTGCTGAACTGCTCTCGACAATCCCTTACACCGGCAGTTCCATCTGGACATTCGGGTACCGGCGCGAGGATATCCGGCATCCGCTGGACGCATTCGGTTTTCTGGTGCCTAAAGCTGAACGAGGCGCGGTGATGGCCTGTACCTGGCTGGGCACGAAGTGGCCGGGCCGGGTTCCTGAGGATGAGGCCGTATTCCGCTGCTTTTCGACTGACCCCGATGTGACACGTGAGGCCTCACAGGCGGAATTGCACCGCCTGATGGGCATCACGGCCCAGCCGATCTTTGCGGTGAATCATCGCTGGCCGGATTCGATGCCCCAATATACGGTAGGGCATTCGTTTCGCGTGGCTGATATCGAAGCGCGGGCGGGCGAGATACCAGGTTTGCATATCATCGGGAACGCCTATAACGGGATCGGTATACCCGATTGCGTCCGCAACGCAAGGCAAGTTGCCGAAGCCATTCAGGCTGCTGAATAACGTCTTTTAATGTCCTTTGTATAACTAAATACTAATAGCCGCCTGCAAATCAGTTTTCTGCCAGAGCGTGAAACGCTTTTCGCGAGTAAGCACGTCCCAAAGAGCATAGAGAGCTCTTTTAGAGGGAGCGTTCGGAATTAACTCGCAAATACGGCAGGAGATTAAAATGAAAAGTCAATACATGCGGGTGTTACCCGCAATTCTCGCAATTGGTGCGGGCATTCAAACAGTAAGTGCGCAGGTACCTCAGACAAACGTGTACTTCGGGCTTGGCACCGCAACGGATAGTTCCAGTAACAGACTGATCGATACCTTCGGCACGGGCAACCCTTTCACCACACCTAAGCTTGGTGGTCTTATGGCGGATCTTGGCGCCAGCATCATGCTTACGAAGCACTACGGTGTTGGTGGAGACTTATCGTGGAGAACATCACAGGGCGCTTACGCAGGCCTGAATTACCGGCCTTTATTCTATAATGTGGACGGGGTTTATCAACCAGTAAAGACCAGGCGTTTTGAGCCGGAGCTTCGGGCCGGGCTGGGCGGCGTCAGCGTGCGCTATTCGTACAGCCAGCAGTCATGCGACGGATTTGTCGGCTGCACCAGCTCGAATCAGTTTGTAGAAAGCTCCAGTCATTTCCAGGTTCATGCAGCAGCGGCGGCACGGCTCTATGTTACTAACCACGTATTCGTACGGCCTGCATTTGACTTACGTTACGTGAATAATTTCTATCAATTCGGGAATAACTGGGTTCCGCAGTATTCGGTGGGCGTCGGCTGGAGCTTCGGACGGGGAGAATAACTGAAGAAAGAGCGGGGCAGTTTTCCTGCCCCGCTTCTTTCAGGCATTTATGGTTTTGCTTCGTGGGCAACTTCGGCGGAGCGAACTTCCGCTTCTTTTGACTTTTCGAAAGCCTTCGTAGAGTGCTCCATCGCCAGCCGGGACATTTCGTGAGCGTTCAGATGATCCTGTTTGGCGTGGCTTGCGGCGGCAGCTTCATGGGTGTGAGCGGCGAGCTTATGAAATTCGGCCGCCTTCTGGTGATAGTCGTTTGGCATAGGATTCTCTATTACTGTTTTATGACCTGACCGTCTTTGCGGCGCAGTTCGCCCCAGCCGCCGTTGAGCGGTCCGCGCGGGCCACGGTTGTCTGTGGTGAAGGGGAATTTCGCAGCGGCTTTCTCGTCCACTTCGATGCCCCAACCTGGTTTTGTGCTGGGCCAGATGTAACCGTCTTCCAGCACAGGGCAGCCCTGAAAAACTTCGCGTGTGTTGGCGTTGAAGGCCGAGTATTCCTGCACGCCGAAGTTGTAGCTGACCACATCGAGCGTGACGTTCGCCATATGGCCGACGGGTGAAACATCGCCCGGTCCGTGCCATGCTGTCTTCACGCCGAATTGCTCGCCCAGAATCGCAATTTTGCGGCACGGAGTGAAGCCGCCGGCCTGCGATACGTGGATCCGGATGTAATCGATCAGGCGCTCGGTGATGAGCGGGGTCCATTCATGCGGGCTGTTGAAGAGTTCGCCCATCGCGATGGGAGTGCTGCACTGCTGCCTGATCTGGCGGAAGTACGCAATGTCTTCGGGCGAGAGTACGTCTTCCAGGAAGAACAGGTTGAATTTCTCGGCTTCCTTCGCAAACATCACGGCCTGATTCGGCGTGACACGTTCATGCACGTCATGCAGTAAGTTAATTTCGTCGCCCAGTTGCTTGCGGGATTCTTCAAACAGCTTGAGCGCGCGCCGGATGTAAGGAAGCGGTTCGAAGACCGACCCCTCGTGCAGGCCCTTCGCCATGGGAGTAGTGTTCGCGCCACCCCGGCCGCCACCGCCAGCGCCGTAGCCCTCGTATCCTGGCGTGTTCACCTGGATGCGGACGTTGCGGAAGCCCTGCTGCATGAACATCTTCGCCTGGTCGATACACTGCTGAATCTCGCCACCGGAGGCATGAGTGTAGGCGTCCGCCGCCTCGCGGCATTTCCCGCCCACCAGATCGTAGACCGGCATCTTCGCCATGCGGCCCTTAATGTCCCACAGTGCCTGATCTACACCGCTGATGGCGTTGTTGAGTACCGGGCCGTTCTTCCAGTACGAACTGTCGTAACAGAGCTGCCAGGTGTCTTCGATTTTGTCCACCGGATGATTGAGCAGCAGCGGTTTCAGATAGCGTTCGACCGCCGGCTTCACCAGATCGGCGCGCTGCGTGAAGGTAGCGCAGCCGTAGCCATAGAGGCCATCCTGATCGGTGATGATTTTGACCACCGTGAGGCGCGACCCGGCCGGAGCGGTTTCGATCACCTGGATGTCTTTGATCTTCGGAGCGGGCAGGCCCCGAATGGCCTTTTCCACTAACGGCTGGGCCTTCTGTTCACGCGGCGTTACGAGACCGGCGAAACCAGCGGCGGCGATCGACTTCAGCACATTGCGACGTTTCATAGCTTCCTATCTGTCTTTGTCTTCCACAAGGGACTTCAGGCGCGCCAGTTCGCGGTCGATACGCCGACCGCGGCTGACCATCAGCAGCACAAAAGCAAAGACAATGATCCATGCCGCCGAGTAGCCGTAGAACAGAAATCTGAGATTCGTTATGTCCACTTTGTTTTCCTGATTCTATATCGCGTGAAGTTCGCGGCGCACGGAGTCGATTTCGCGCTGCGTGGTTTCCTGCTGCAGACGCACGAGGACCAGCGCTGTCGAGATGAGCGCGAGTGCGAGGATGCCGATTATGAACGGCGGCCACCAGGTGGGATCGAGACCGCCGGTTTCGAGCACGGGTGCGGGGTGCTGGGTACGTATATCTTTGAGCCGGATGGCCATGATGACAATGGGAATGTCCGCAAAGGCGAAGATCGCGACGATGGCGGACATGACGCCGCGCTGGGTCGGTTCAGAGACTGCAGGCCGCAGCAGCAGGTATCCGAGATAGAGCAGGAAGCACATGAGTTGTGTGGTCATG
>JAUZEU010000057.1 GCA_030838885.1 Bryobacterales bacterium
ACTGCAACCGTCGATTCCATTGTGGCCAAACTCGCCCGTTGCCGCCAAACCCTCGAACAGATCCAGCCTGGTTGCACTAACCCGAAACGCCGTAAACGTTTGTCCAGCTAATTCGCGGACACTACACTAGCCATTCGCGTTCCGCACCCTCGGGAATCCGGTGCCATCGGAAGCAATGGCGCCATTCGAGTTATCAGCCATTCCCCTTCCTCGGAGCCGGCAGAAGATCTGCCATCCCATTCTCTAGGCCGCAATCCTTTCTGCCGAAAGCGTGCTGAGCTCGTGTGTCACCCGTTCATACCGTCCTCGACCAGTGGTGCAATCCGCGTTCGTGGCATTGCGAGCATTCCAATTCATCTCCGGCGATGCCGTCTTCCGGATATAGAATCTGTTTTGCTTTGGCAATGAGCAAGACCAATTGCTCGGTAGAGAGTTCTCTCAAATCAATGATCGTGCCTTCCTCCTCTCCCTAAATCGATGCTTTGAATGGAGCGACGCGCGGCCTGGATACGCTCCTCGTCCGTTCGAAATCGGGATCGTGCCCGCGGCATGTTTGCGTCGCCCAACAGGAGCCTCTGGCGCGGTCTTCACGGTGGTGCCCGGCCCACCAACTTCATCCGCCGCAGGATGCCCAAGGGGGCTGCCACGCCTCACGCGGCATACTTGTGAAGACAGGAGTCGATGCGCGAACGTCAGTATCGAACTCTTAAACATTTCTCGGATCCTGTAGTGGCCGTGCAGTCTTCGCTCGCCGAAGAATAATGGGACCGAATAAAGTAAACCCGAGCGTGCACAGGACAAATGAGGAAGCCTCAGGCACGACACCATTTTGCGTGTATCCTGTTCCCGAAGCGGATCTGAACGTCACTTCGGTCACCGGGTTCATTTGAGCGTCAAACACATGTAGCCCAGAAAGTATCAATGTGTCGCTGAAATCGGCCATCGCCGATCCTGAACCAGAAAAGCCACTCAAATATCCATAAAGATTATCGGCCCTGAGGGAAACCTGAAGCGCGAATGGCTGGCCATAGGTGAACGTAAAGGGCTGGGGGAATCCAAATGTTCCCGATGCAGAAGCAGTAAAGTCATCCCCCTGACAATTCCCGGGCGGCTGGGTGGGGCCCGCACATGCGCCAACAGCAGCTGATCCAATGCCCGGCCCTGAAGCATTGATGAAACCATCCAAAGCGAAATTGATGACCAAGAGCCCGGTAGAACCCTGAAATGGGGAAAAATCAATGGTCACTACATCTTGAAAAAATGCCTGAGAAGATAAATATGAATATGGGCCTGAAGATGAATAGGTCGAACTTGCAGACGCTCGCAGCACGCCGAATCCAGACTTAGCGGAACCATTCGCGGAAAGGTTGAAACCTGCTTGTGCAAACGTTTGATTCAACGAGGCGGAGAGATTATCAGACGCATATCCTTCCGCCAGACAGGATGCGGGGGAGCTGACGATGGCAACACAAGCCGCCACGGTGGCCCCCTGAAACGAAATAAGACCACCAAATAATCTGCTGTCGCCAAAAATAGTGAGAGTCATCGCTAACAAGATAGGCGCGCACTTCAGACGGCGGATTTCTGCAGAGTATGTCATCGGGACTCCTTTGTTATTTGGAAATTGTTGGAGAAGAGTATACCTGAAACAGGGGCGCCAAGGTTAACCGTTTGCTCACCATCGGAAGAAGCCCAAATCCTCTATAGCGTGTCAGGGCATCAAGGACCAGTCTGCCAGAGGTGACTACGCACCGAACCATGCAGCTGTCGCGCGGCACTTAAATGGGTCATCCTCACTTTGTGGGCTGCATCGTGGCGCTGTGCTCCACTTGCAGAATGACAGAAACGTTTCGTATCGGCAGCGCTGCCGACATTCAGGTTACGAACGTTGTTGAAAGTGGTGGTTCTCTGGTTGTGAGCGGAGTAAGCTCGGGATCGAACCAATGTCCCGATTGCGGCGAGCCTTCCAGCCGCGGCAAGGGAGTGTACATGCGGCATCTGCAGGATTTGCGAGTGACGGTTATGCCGCATACGACCATACGGGCGGTGCGGGCATGGTGCATGCTGCTTGTTGGGCGCATGCGCGCAGAAAGGTATTCGACGCACTCCAGCTGAATCCGGATGACAGCGCCGCCCGTCGGCTGGTGGGGCGGATCGATGATCTTTTCGCGGTTGATGCCGAAGCCCGTCATACAGGCATGGATCATGAGGCGCGCCATGCTTTGCGTCAGGAGAGGTCCGGTCCTCTGCTCGAAATCATCAGGGAAGAGATGAAGGCCGCGCAGCTCGTGACGCTGCCTGCCAGCGCACTGGGAAAAGCTGTCAGCTACTCGCTGTCGCTGTGGCATAAACTCACCCGGTTCCTGGAACATCCGGAACTGGAACTGAGCAATAACCTGGCGGAGAACTCAATGCGCGGTGTGGCCCTGGGACGAAAGAACTGGATCCATGTGGGCAGCGAGAAAGCCGGGCCGAAGGTGGCGGCGATTCTGTCTGTTGTTGAAAGCTGCCGCAGGCTGGGGTTGCCCGTCCGCGAATACCTGGCCTCGATCCTGCCCGGCCTCGCCAGCCGCCCCGTTCAACACGTCAGTGAACTAACGCCCGCTGTCTGGGCTGCTTTCCGCCCCCTGACTCTGGCTCAGCTATCAGCCCTCAAGACCCGCCGTCAGCTATGCGTTTAGTCTGACGCTTACGCTCTTTTCGGATCGATAGATGTCACTTCCAGATATGCGATTGGATGCTTTACATAGAAACGTGCAAACGGCGGCCGATACCGGATCTCTATAACGATGCCTCTCCATGTAATCTCATAGCGCTGAGGCTCGCGCAAAAAGTTTTTTAAATCGAGATCCTCATCCATACACGATGGGTTCACGAACTGGTGAGCTGCTGCTTTACGGTTTCGATGAAGCCCTGAACATCCATTAATGCCGGTTGCCACGCCTTTGGATATTTGCTGTGCAGCGTCTTCGGCACGACAAGCGAGACCCGGGCGTCCTGCATTTCTTTCAGTTGATTGCCCGTGATGCCCTGCTGCAGCGTAAGAATATGTTTCGACTGCACCCGACGCCCTTCATTGAGAACTTGCCGCCAGCGGTCCTTACACGTTGTTTTCAGACCGATCACGAACAGTCTGTTCTCCGGCCAGGAGGCGTCCATGTAAGCCTTTTCGCTGGGGATAAGAATGTCCGGCCTTCCGTCCATTCCCAGCGCTGGCCGCATTTTGTGAGGAACGCCGGCCTCCGTGAGTATGTGCTCGACATGGTTTTCGAACGAGCGCCCGGCGCGGGCTTTACGGCGGTTCAAAATGCTCAGGGCCGTTTGGATAAATTCGTCGATGTTCTTGAAAAGCCGCCCCGCCACTACGTTCTGGCAAACAATGCGCTCAACTGACTGGAAGAGGTGATATTCGGTTTCAATGGCGCGCATGAGCGCCTCATCTGGCGGCAGCTCAGAAAACTTCTTTAGGCACGTCTGCAAAATCTTCCGTGTGACGTCGGAGAATACTTCACCAGAAGGAAAGTTTGTAAAGCCGGCGGATGCCTCGCGGATCAAACGATCGATACAATCGTCTTCCGCTTCAACAATGATCGCCACGCCGTTCTGATAGACGCCCCAGTTTTCAAAAGCTTCGACGCCGAGGGCGCTCTGAAGTTCTTCGATGTCCTCGTCGTAATCCAGAACATAAGCGATGAACTCGGTGAGTGACTTTGGGATAAGAACCAGCAGGTCGCCCACCATATCCTCGTTTAGAAATGGGAAGTCCCGGCCAAAACGGGTCAGCCGGTATTCACGTTTGGCCGCCCCATACCAAGTAATCATTGAATCCGTGATCCGACCATCCTGCCAGAGGATCGAAACCGGGTGTTTGTCGTTTCTCCCCGCTTGTGGGGGATGGGGTGTGTACATCTCCCAAACCGAAACCGGCATGTAAAAGCCGCACTGATGACTTCCGGTCAGGCCAGCGTCATTGGGGGAGATGAATTTCAGAAGCGCATTGCCGTAACGCATGGCGTCTTCTATGGCGCGTTGGCAATGCGGCGAAGTCACGCGCTAATCTTCCTCTTTGCGGGCGCCCTCCGGAACAGGCTCTCTTCCTGGGAGAGCTTCCAGAACATAATTTTTATGATCTGCTTTCCGACAGCCTCTACAACCTTTGGCACAACCGCATTCCCGAATTGCCGATAGGCCTGGGTGTCTGAAACAACGATCTTCTTTTCGTCAAAGCCCATCAGGCGGGTACATTCGAGGGGCGTAAGCCTTCGAGGCGCTTTCCCTTTACCTTGCGGAATGAGAATTTCCGAGCCGTCTTTGTAGTAGCGGGCGCTGAGCGTCCGGGAAATGCCCATTGGATCTACGAGACCGAACCCAAAACCGTTGCCTTTGGCTCGGTGCCCTTCCGCGTAACGTTGCAGATAATTCCAGAGGTGCTCTGTGAGAGTGTATTTCGGATCTGGGCAAGGTTCCAGAATGTCGATTAACCTGGGTCTGTTGCCCCCAGGGGTTTGCGGAAACTCAAATGGCGGCTTTTGGGGAAAGGCCTTCTTGTCGAAGCAAACGATATACACGCGCTCGCGATGCTGCGGGACCCAGCCGGCGGCGTCGATGACCTTATCGAAAATCCAATAGTTGAGCTCGTCTAAGCGCTCTTGTATCACCTGCCACGTCCGACCCTTGTCGTGCGACTTCAGGTTTTTCACGTTCTCCAAAAAAAGCACAGCAGGGCGCTTCGCCTCGATGATAGTGGCGAGCTGGAAGAAAAGATTTCCCTGGGTCACGCATTTGAAGCCGTGAGCCATCCCGAGACTTTGCCTCTTTGAGACGCCCGCAATCGAGAACGGCTGACAGGGGAAGCCTGCGGCGAGAACATCATGGTTCGGAATATCCGAGATCTTAAGTTCACGGATATCATCGTGTGGAACGTCGCCATACCAAGCCTCGTAAGTCCTCTGCGAGTACTTGTCCCACTCACATGAAAAGCGACACCTTCCGCCGAGCTTCTCCAGTGCGCTCCGAAACCCTCCAATGCCGGCAAAGAGATCAATAAAAGTGAACGGCAAACTTTGTGAAACAGTCTTCTCCACTAGCTTCGGCTGGCCTGAAAACAGCGGCAGTTTGAGTTCGATATCGGCCTCAACGGCCTTGTCGAGAATAGACAACACCACTTCTTGCTGAGTCATGTTGTGCTGATTTCTCTGCTGGTCAATCCACAGGCAGACATCGGGTGGAACGTTGCGGACCAGTAGTTGTTTATTCATTTCGCTCCTCCCAAAAGGGAAAGTCTGATAGCACGTTCCTCACGTGATAGCAAAATTTCCCAGGCCCCCTGGTCCACTAGTCTACTACGGCTATAAAACGTAATTGGGGAGAACTGTTTTGACTGCGCCGGATGCCGGCCAGTGTCAGCTCACCGCGGTTTCGTCGTCAGGCGGTCATATCCGCTGGCCGTATGGTTCGCCGCGATCGCCGAGACGCGCCACTGGATAGAGCCCGCCGCAGGCCGCTGTCGGCAACGGTGGTCAGGTGCGCCGCAATGGTCTCCGGAAGTGCAGGAAGTGGTTACTGATCTGCATGACCCTGAGCCAGACACGTGGCGAATTGATGTCCGATTAGTTCTTGCGGCTCTCGCCGGAACGTGCCAAGGCACTGACCAACCAAGGACCTGCGGGGCGCTGCCCCTGTGCGATCAAGGGCGGGCCCCTTCGGGGTTTTGGTTCCTCCCGCCCCGCGCGGGCACCCACCAAAAAACGCTGCGCGTTCTCAACCCCTGCTCTTTGCCTCCCCGGACTTCGCCAGCCGGGCAGGTTTGCATCTTCCGATGCAAATCCCAGCCCATTGCCGGAAACGGCCCCGCATCGCCCGCAGAATTTGCTGCCGGGCGGGGTTATCCGCCGGACGGCAGATCAGGAGAGATCAGGGTTCCTGCTGTGACCCGCCGGTCCGCAAATCAGCCGCGCAGGCGGCACATCGGAACGCAGGCAGGTACTCAGGCAGGCTGTCCGGTTGCCTGCAGCTGTCCGACCTTTTCCGTCAGCTCTTTTCCGGGTTTAAAGCCGGCGTCCCGCTTCGCCGCGATCGCGATGGTTTCTCCGGTGCGCGGATTCCGTCCCTGCCGCGCCTTCTTCTCCTTCACGACGAAGCTGCCGAATCCCCGCAGATCCACCCGCTCATTGGCCTGCAGCGTCGCTGCAATCGTCTCCAGCACCGCATCCACCACGGCTTCCACCTCTGCTTTTCCGTGACCCGTTTTCGCCGCTACCGCCTCGGTCAGTTGTGCTTTTGTCATTCGTTCTTCAAGTGTAGTGGCTGCCCCGGCGCGTCTGACCGGTTCCCTCACCACGGTACTTTTGCGGGATCCACGACGGCAAAACCGAAGGGCTGCGCGAAGGCCGGAGTGCTGGCTGTGCGTTAATCCATTTCTTCAGGTTTGCAGTTCCAGCACATTGATTGCATTACCCAGAACACCCTTTTACTACAATCCCAGCCGGGTGGCGGCGTTGTCGCGGAAGAGAGAACCTTCGCGGATGTAGCGGCGCACGGTCGCAAGTGACCGGTGGCCGGTCTGTTTCATGATGGCGAGTTCGCTCGCGCCGTTCATGGCGGCCTGGGTGGCGAGGCCGGCGCGCAGGCTGTGGCCGGCGTAGTCCGCGGCATCGAGGCCGGCCCGGCCCGCCGCGCGTTTGACGATCCAGCCGACGGAGTCCTTATGGAGCCCGGCTTCGCTCACCAGGCCAAACTGATCGACGGCGCGAAATAACGGCCCTGACGTCAGGGAAGCCAGGGCAATCCAGGCACGTACAGCACGCACCGGGCAGGTCAGCGGATCGGATCCATAGGGCAGGGCGACCGGTCTTCCCTGCCCTTCCTGATCGGTTTTGGAACGCCCGAGCCGAATGACGATTCCCTCGGAAGATTCCTCCAGATCGCGGACCTCGAGCGCCGCCAATTCCGACCTCCGGAAGCCTCCGGCAAATCCCGCCAGCAGCAGCGCCCGGTCGCGCGCGCCCTGCAGATTGTCCGGCAGTTCGCGGATGACCTGTTTCAGAGCGGCGGTCAGGAATGGTTTTTTTCCTTCTTCCGCCGTGCCTTTTTTCCGTTTGATTCCTTTCCAGACCTCACTGACTACGGCATGGTGCATGGCGGCGGGTGAGAGGTGGCCGGCCGCCTGATGCGCCCGGGAGATGGTGGTCAGGCGCCGCGCCAGACTGGACGTTTTCAAAGTGCCCGCGCGATCGGTCAGATAGAGCGCGACGGTTTCCGCGGTGGCGGGCAGCGCCGGCAGCTGATGCTCGCCGCACCAGTTCTGAAAATCCTGCCAGTCGGACTGATAGGCGCGGAGCGTGTTGTCCGCCTTGGCCGCCTTCGCAAAGTCTTCGGCCTGCCGGGTCAGCGAAGCGAGCGGGCCGGTCTTTTGCAAAACTCCGGCCGGCGGGGTGATCGCCGCCTGCAGAATTTCCGGAGAACCGGAAGCGGGACTCCAGACCCGGAACACCACCGTCCGGTCTGCCCGCAGCGCCGCAGTTTCTGCCACAACAATGGCGGCGACCGGCAGGCTTTCTCCGCATTGCCGGATGATGTCGAACACCGTGCTCCCTCCGTCCGGCAGCTCGAGCAGGAGCACCCTGGCGTCCGCACTGGCTTCCTCCAGTTTCGGCAGTCTGCATTGGAGAGCCCGGCGAACCAGCGGGGTCAGATTTGCGGGATCCGCCGGCCGGTATCCGCGGACTTCCACAGCAGGAGAGGATTCCGCCCGCTCCGAGACGATGACACTCACCGGGATGACGGGCGTTTTGCCGCCGGCAAGGCGGACTGCCACCCGATAGATACAGGGGCGGTTCTTTACCGGCAGGGCCGGCAGGGTTTTCCCTGCCCACGCGGTCAGGGTGTCCAGCACCAGGGGGCGAAAACCGCGGAGCAGTCTGCCGAGCCGTTTCGGGGGGAAGGTCAGTTCATAGCGGCGGTCCGGCCGGTCCAGCTGCGGCTCGGCGGCGAGGCGCCCGGCGAGCGCCCGGAGGACTTCCTCCTCTTCTATAGAGTGGTTCCCGGAAAACAGCCGGGCGTGTTCGAGGGCAAGACGCATGCCAGCGGCATCGGTCGCGAGTACCCGGACATTCCGCCGGTGCTGCGGCAGCCAGTCCGCGGCAAAAGAAAACCGCCCGCCCTGCCAGGCATGGAGAAAGAGTTCGGCCAGCTGATCGTCCTGGCGGGAGCGGGCGGGGGGCGGACAGAGGATTCTTTCGAAGCGTTCGGCGGCAGCGAAGGGGTCCGTTTCGGGCTCGAAGGCTTCCCTGCCCGGCCAGTCCGTTTCTGAAGGCGCATCCGGCATCTGGACGAAATGTTATCACGGATGCGCTACCCGCAACTGATAAGGTTCCGTTATCAGATGTGGTTCCGCCACCCTCCAGAACCGTATTGCGCACAACTGTGCAGGAACGCAGTAGAATGGAGACAGACTCCCCCATGCCTGCCCTGCCCCAATGGTTTCTGCGACTTCCGGAGATCTTAGAGGACCTGCGGCGCTTCCCCGCCCCGGTGGTCGACCGCGCCGTCTTCGAAGCCGTCTTCCGCGTCGGCCGCCGGCGCGCCATTCAGCTGCTGCACCATTTTGGCGGCTATCAGGTGGGGAAGACCTTTGTGATCGACCGCCTGGGGCTCCTCGCGCAGCTCGAAGCGGAAGCCGGCGGCGACCGGTTCACGCACGAACAGCAGCGGAAGACCCGTCTGTCTGCGGAGCTCGAACAGGTGCGCCGCCTGGCCCCCGGCCGGAAGGTGCGCATCGCCGTCGCCCCGGAGGTACAGGAGTGTGATATCGCCGGCCTCCCCGCCGGCATTCATCTCCGCCCGGGCGAGCTCCGCATCGACTTCTTCGGCGCCGAAGACCTGCTGCGGCATCTGTTTGAACTCTCCCAGGCCATTCTCCACGACTACGCGCGCTTTCAGGCAGCCGTCGAGAGCCCGGCAGCTTCGGCAAAACTCCCGGACAGCCAAATGAGGGGGAATTTTAGCTAAGTGTCGCGCTGTACTCACACATGAGATTGCGCGGTCGAATTTTTGCGCAACCACGCCTCACACCCACAGTGGGTTCGATACCCATAGGTCAAGCGTTTTCATCAGCCTTATTCATCGAGCTGAGTCTTCCAAAGCCTGCCGCGCCCAGTTCTTATCATCCTCGCTCGAAGCAGGATCGTGCAGAATAGCCTGTTGCTCCAGACGGAAAAGACGTTTCTGTGCTTCATATGCTTCCCTTCGGTGGCGCTCTGCCTGGCGGTGCTGTTTGAATGACTCGCCCTCAAAACACTTCGGAACTTGGGTGATCATCATACCCACTGGGTTTTGGAGGTTCCTCATCCTGCGTAGTCTTTGGGTCGTTGCTTCGACGAAGAGGGCGATTTCTTCGTCTGTGGCGTCTGATGCTCGCCTTCGGGATTCGGAGACGATTCGCCATACCACATCGTCGTCAACATGTCCGAACGCTTCATTCAAAGCCTTGACTACAAGCGGGTTGCTCGAAAGTGCACTATTAGGCGGTTCGGAGGATCTCATATTTGCCGGAGCAGGGGTTGCTACAGATACCGAAGACGGCTCATATCCTGAGGCATTGATGGGAATGTTCCGGTGTTCAGGCTCGACGATTCGGGGTACCGGTACGGGTTTCAGGCTGAGAGAGGGTGGTGCACCCACTGTGGGTATGAAGGCAACCGGCTTGCCGGAGCTGTCACAGAACGACGGTCGTCTGCCGGAAGTGACGTGATTGATACCCGCCTCACGCCACAGTTGCAGGATCGCCTTATATGACAGGATTTCGTAGGATTTTGAAGCGCGGGTATCAGGGTTATAAGAGCCGATCTCACGCACGATACCCTTCTCCTTAAAGTCAACGATGAGGTCCCGTACCGTGTCTTTGTCGACGTGAGCCTCAGCGGCAAGTTGACGATATCCCTTTGAACATGTCTTTGAGCGTGCTCCGTCTGGCATGCCGTACATCGCTTTATAGAGAAGTTGCCCGGCGAGTGTCAAAGCGTCCTGCACATCGCGGATGGCCTTGACCTTTTTCGCACCTGCCACTGTGGGTCTAAGGCCCAGTGTGGGGTTGGCCAGGGAGCTGTTTAGTGACCGGTGATCACCAGCCGACCTATTCGAGACAGGTGGTTCTGCACCCACAGTGGGAATATGGCCCGCAGTATGAGTGATACAGAATGTGGGATCAGCGTCCGTGGATCTTGAACGCTCGGATGTAACTGGTGACAGCCTGTTTTTTAACGGTTGAGGCAATATCCCGCCCACTGCGGGTACGATACGGTCTGTGGGCTCGATCCTAGCAGTCGGCTGCGCACCCGCAGGTGTAACGTCGACACCCACAGTGGGTAAGTAACCCCCAGTGGTTTTAATACCCACTGGGAGGCTATGCCGCACTGTGGGCGCTATACCTTCCAGCGAGTTCGAGCCCTCAGATTCAACACGCGATAGCTCGGATTCCAATGGCCCGGACACACTCATACCCACTGTGGGTTCGACGCAGTCAGTGGCCTCCAGCGGCACAGTCTCAGTCTCGTCAAACTCCCCAGAAGTTTCGGTATGGCCAGGGGAAGTGCCATGCGAATCATTCCCAACCCGAAATCGAGGGTCGGGATAAGCAACGTCCTCTCCGGAAACACCCTCCTCGGCAGGTCTACTACGCACTGTGGGTCTCGCGTCCCCGATAACTCTGGCGAAATTCTTCTGCTCCACAACGCCATTCGTACCCACAGTGGGTCGAAGACCCTCAGCGGTAACGTTATCGTTCTGTGGCGCCGACTCAGCACTCACGCCCACGACAGGATCGATAACTATGTTCCTTGACTTCAGGATAGGTTGCATTATGGATGCGACACTGCTAAAGCCGTGTCCGGACGGGTTATTCCGACCCTCTTCGACGCGCTGCACCGCTACTGTTTGCAACTCTCCCGGAGCTACTGATCCGGAAATGTCATGTGGTTGGGTGTTTTCTGATGGAATCGTCGCGCGAAACCCGGCCGAGTCATGCTCGGCAGGGAAGGGAAGTATGCTCGCCGCTTGTTCCGCAACTGCGCGATCAACTGCCAGTTTCTCTTCGTAACGACGCCGCGCCTCTTCCGGAGGCCTATCCAGAAAAGAAAGCATCCCTCGCAGATTCGGCGCAGTATACAGCTCGTCCAAGTCGATTGGCGGCCCGAGCGTCCGTTTCTTACGCTGGTTGCTCGATGACTTTGACATCCGCTATCTCTTTTGACCCAGCTAGTAACACTTGAGCGACTTTGAAATAGTCTTCCAGCGCCTTTGATTTAGGATCGAAGTCCGCCAAAAACTTCTTCACACGACCAGCCTTGACAACTTGGGTATCTGTTCTGACCACCGGCAAGAGCGGTACTGATTCCCGAGTGGCAAGCCCTTCCAACGCTTCGAGGACGGTGTCTGTCATCTGCAATCGCCGATCGACGATGACAGGCAATATTCCGATAGTGCAGATTGGCGGGGAGACCTTGAACATCCGGTTAATAGTGTCAACCGCCTGGAAATTCGACGCCGCGCCGGCCGCGCTCAGAGAATCCATGGCCGCTGGAATCAGCAATTGCCGCGTATACATCATGGCGCAGGTCTGAAAAAGCGTCAGCGATGGAGCCACGTCAATGATCACGCAGTCATATTCTTGGTCATGGGGCCCGAACGCCTGCTCAAAGGTCATCTCGCGACCCATTCGGCTGGTGATGACGTCTTCTGCTTCCATGGTGCGGCGATCGCTACAAAGTACGTCGATCCTCGGGTGCGCATCGACAATACACATTTTGAACGCTATGCCGCTGATCAAAAAATCGTACAGTGAGAACTCCGGCTTCAGTCCGAGTACAGCACTCACCGAACCTTGGGAGTCGGTATCGATCAAAAGAACCCTTTTGCCAAGATCCGCGAAGCATCTAGCAAGAGTCGTAGCAGTTGTCGTTTTCCCTACTCCACCCCGCTGATTCGAAACGACGAGTTTAATCACTGCGATCTCTCCTTACGTTCGGCGAACTCCATTTTTGCCAATGTGATGTCCTGTTCCGTCCAACCCCTGCGATTTTTCCCTATTCGCCCAACCGGGGGACTGAGCACGCCTCGCTGCATATAACGATAGAAAGCACTCCGACTAAGCCCTAACCGCTCCATAACGGTACGATCTGTCAGAAGTTGCCTCGTAGAGCGATCGTTCATACTCTCCTCGATCATAAGAGGGACGACTTGGTGTCGTCAATAAAAAACAGTCCCACTTTTGTACTTTCTTCAGTTTAGTGCCCAGATCAAAAAGATATCAAGGATCTCCCGCTTCCCTCGGCAATCCTGAAACAATGTCAATTTACACGAACAATCAAGGCGGAACATATGAATCTAAACATGTTTTAAATCCGGGCTTCGGGTGTCGCAGCAAAGTAGAAATGTCCTATTCTGGCAAAGTAGAAATGTCCTATTGACAGACCCAGCCTGGAGGGGTGGACAAAGGACAGCTAGTAATAACGCAGGTCGAGCGTGACCGGCTGACGGCCCTGAAGAAGGCACAGAAGAAACTGATCACGCAGAAACAGGTGGCCGACGAGATCGGCGTGACCGAGCGGCAAGTGCGGCGGCTGCTGGTGAAGTTGCGCAGCATGGGAGATAAAGCGGTCATCCATGCATTGCGGGGGAGGCCATCCAACCAGCGGTTCTCGCCTGTAACGGAAGAAGAGGCGGTGGCGATCCTGTCGGGGCCTCTGTACCAGGGCTTCGGCCCCACGCTGGCGGCGGAGTACCTGCGTAAGCAACACAACCTGACGGTCAGTAAGGAGACATTACGCCAGTGGATGGTGAGAGCCGGACTGTGGAAGGCCGGACGCCAGAGCCGCCGGGTCGAGGTCCATCAGTGGCGGCAACGGCGGAGTTGGCGGGGAGAACTCGTTCAGTGGGACACCAGCGAACACGACTGGCTGGAAGGCCGCGGCGAGAAGATCTATCTGATCTCGATGATCGACGACGCCGCCAGCTGGCTGTTTTGCCCGCTTCGTTTGTCATGACCCGACCGAAGAGAACATGCGCGTACTGTGGATGTATCTGGAACGCTTTGGCCGGCCGCTGGCTTTTTACACGGACAAGGCAGCCCTGTTTCAAACAGCCCCGAAAATCAATCGGGACGAACCCGCGAAGGACCGGCCGGAACTGCCGCCCACGCAGATCGGTCGCGCCTTGCGGGAACTGAACATCGTCTGGATTGCGGCTCATTCTCCCCAGGCGAAAGGGAGAGTCGAGGCCAGTTCGGCACCACACAGGATCGTCTGGTGAAAGCTATGCGGGTAGCCGGAATCAACACGATGGAGGAAGCCAACACTTATCTGGACGCCGAGTTCCTGCCGTGGTGGAATCAAACGCTGGCGGTGACGCCGGTCAACGCCGGCGACGCGCATCGCGCACTCGACAAAGAGTACGAA
>JAUZEU010000128.1 GCA_030838885.1 Bryobacterales bacterium
ATCGGAAGCCGCCCGCGATTTTGCCGAAGGGATCGTGGAGACTGTCCAGCATCCTCTTCTGGTGCTGGATCATGAGCTTCGGATACAGCGTGCGACATCGGCGTTCTACAAGGTTTTTCAGGTCACACCAGAGGAGACGCAGGGGCAACTCCTTTTCAGCCTGGGCAACGGGCAGTGGAACGTCCCGAAACTGCGGAGACTCCTGGAAGAGGCAATCACGAGGGACATTCCCTTCCGGGATCTCGAAGTGGAACACGACTTCCCTCATATCGGGCGCAGAACAATGCGCCTGAACGCGAGGCGCATAAGCGGACGCGACCGCACGGCTCATACGATTCTGCTCGCCATCGAAGATGTGACGGAACGCAAGGAAGCGGCCGAAATCCAGTACCGCCGAATCTTCGAAACTGCGAAAGACGCCATGCTGGTTCTGGATGGCAACTCAGGACGGGTGATTGATGTTAACCCGCATTTTCTTGAACTCACGCGCTACCCTCGCGAAGAAGTAGTGGGCCGGGCTTTCTGGGAATTAGCTGCTTTCCTGAAGGCCGAGGAAGGCGGTCGGCTTGTACCGGAAGTCATGGACAAAGAAATTGTGCGTTTTGACTCAGTCCGCTGTCAGGCGTACGATGGCCGACAACTCATCGTTGAAATAATGGCCAACCGCTACCGGGTCAAGGGCGAGGTCCTTGTCCAGATCAACATCCGTGATGTGACTCAAAGGCGCCAGGCCGAAGAAGACCTTCGCAGATCCAATCTCGACCTTCAGCAGTTTGCGTTTGCCGCATCGCACGACCTTCAGGAACCGCTGCGTACGGTCATCAATCAGGTCCAGTATCTGCAAAAGCAGTACGAGGGAAAACTGGGTCCCGACGCAGACGAGACGATCAAATACATCACCAGCGCAGCCGATAGAATGCGGCAGATGGTTCTGGATTTGCTAAGCTTTGCGCAGACCGCCAGGGCGGAGATCGCAATTGCTCCGATCCGGGTCGAGTCGGTTCTGGCCACCGCACTCTCCAACCTGCAACTGAGCATCGCCAACGTGCACGGGCGGATCACCTTCGACCCTTTGCCCACCGTGCTGATGGATCCGACTCAGCTGCTGCAATTGTTGCAAAACCTGATCGCTAACGCGCTGAAATATCACGGCTCCGATCCGCCTCACATTCACCTGCAGGCCCTCCGGGCCGGGGACGAATGGACGATTTCTGTAACGGATAACGGCATTGGAATCGATCCGAAGTTTCGCGATCACATCTTCACAGTGTTCAAGAGGCTGCATGGTCGTGAGTACCCCGGAACCGGGATCGGGCTCGCGACCTGCAAACGGATCGTGGAGCGCAATGGCGGTCGCATCTGGGTGGAATCCGAACCGGGCAAAGGCTCCACCTTTTTCTTCACCGCAAAAGCGTCACCTTCAAACAAGTACTAAAGTTCCTGGTTTCAGCCGATTTACAGTGGTGCTGAAAGTGCTGCGATATGGCCACACAGTCCACCATGGAACGAAAAGTCCTGATAATTGAAGACAGTCCAGCCGATGCCAGGATGATTCGTATCGCGATTGAGAGGCGAGACCCTACTATCGAAACTGAGGTGCTGGAAGATGGCGCGCTGGCCATGCGCTACTTCTCTTTGTATCGCGATGATGGTGAGATCCCGCCCTGCGATCTGATTCTGCTCGATCTCAACCTGCCCCGCGTGAGCGGCTTCGAAATTCTCGAGTTCCTAAAAAAGGATTCAGAGTTGATGAAAATTCCGGTGGTTGTGCTCTCCGGGTCCAGCAGCAATGAAGACATTGAACGTTCTTACGCCGCCGGCGCCAACTCTTACCTGTGCAAGCCCACCGGGATAGATGAAGTGTTCGACATGGCCGTCCAGCTTGTCAGTTATTGGTTCGAACACGTCCGGCTCCCCGGCAAGCTGAGCGTTCCCGCCTGGTGAGTTTGGCGGGGTACCCCGGAATGGTCGTGTTACCCGGCGTCTTGTCAAAATGAACCTGGTGAGTTTGGCGGGGTAGCCCGGAACGGTCGTGTTACCCGGCGTCTTGTCAAAATGAATTAAGCCCGCTTCTGCAAAAGTCCTCCCGACGTGTCTTCCCTCGTTCTAAGATGAATTAGAAAAGCGAATCCCGCCCCCGACGACGCTATAACAGACGCTCCCGACTCCATCCATGTCCGTTTCTGTTCCTCACCAGCAGGGTGACCAGACACCCCCTCGCCCTGAGTATCCGCGACCGCAGTTTGTCCGCCCTGAATGGCTCAACCTCAATGGCGACTGGCATTTTGAATTCGATGACCACGATCGTGGCGTGACGGAGGACTGGTCTAACGGCGCACGCGTCTTCCAAAAGACGATCCTGGTGCCGTTTTCCTTCGAAACACCGATGAGCGGCATAGGCGATCTCTCTTTTCATCCCTGCGTCTGGTACCGCCGCGAGATCCGCACGCCGGAACAATGGAAGGGCAAACAAATCCTGCTGCATTTCGGCGCGGTCGATTACCGGGCCACCGTGTGGATCAACGGGATCGTGGTGGGCACCCATGAGGGAGGCCACAGCCCGTTCTACTGCAATATAACCCGCGCTCTGGCGAACGGTCGGGGCGAGATTGTCGTACGCGCGGAGGACCCGCCCACCGATCGCTATATCCCCAGAGGAAAGCAGCATTGGGAAGAGCAACCTGCCAGCATCTTCTATGCCCGAACCACCGGAATCTGGCAAAGCGTTTGGGCGGAGCCGGTGCCCGACAGTTATCTGGACTCCGTCAGGATCACTCCCCGCACCAACGGAACTCTCACCGTGGATGCGCGGGTCGTCAACCCGCAGGTGGCTCAATCTTTTCAGATCGCCGTGAGCTGGCAGGGAAATGTGGTCGCCACCGGAATAAGTCTTGCAGATGGCCCTCGCGCCTGTGTCGAAACGGAAATTGAGAATCCCCATTTGTGGAGTCCGGACGACCCCGCGCTCTACGATGTCGCGATGGAGTTACATGGACCAGCGGGGCTGATCGACAAAGTCGACTCGTACTGCGGCTTTCGCGCGATCTCCATTCAAAACGGGAGAGTCGTGCTCAATGGAGAGCCCCTCTATCTGAAGACGGTTCTCGATCAGGGTTACTGGCCGCAATCCAATCTCACGCCTCCGGACGACGAGGCGATCCAATACGACATCCGGATCGCGAAAGAGATGGGC
>JAUZEU010000130.1 GCA_030838885.1 Bryobacterales bacterium
AGGCTTTTCCCGCGGCTTCAGGGTATGGCGAAGAGCACCGTGCTGGCGCGGAACCAGGAATTTGCATCGCCTGATGAACTGCTCCGGGACGGGGACGAGGTGGCCTTACTACCTCCGGTGAGCGGAGGTGCGCCTTTGCACGAGATCGAGGACGAAGAAGGGCATTTCTTCACCCTCACGCGTGACCCGATTGACCCCAGAGTGGCAGAGGCTCGTTTGCTGCAAGGTATTGACGGGGCCATTGTAACCTTCCACGGCGTGGTCCGTAACAATACCAGAGGACGGACGACTTTACGGCTGGAGTACGAGTGCTACGAAAAAATGGCCATTCGGAAAATGGCCGAAATCGGACGGGAAATCGCGGGGCAGTTCGCAATCAGCAGAATCGCGCTGATTCACCGGTTGGGGACGATGGAAATCGGCGAGGCAAGCGTGCTGGTGATTGTGACGGCTCCTCACAGACGGCCCGCGTTCGATGCGGCGCTCGAGGGCATCAACCGGCTCAAGAAACTGGTACCCATCTGGAAGAAGGAATTCTTTGCGGACGGGGAAGTGTGGGTTGAGGGTGAGTGGGATGACAATGCGCCTCGCGCGGGCTCTTAAGTTCAGCGTGTTCGGTGCGGCAGTCTTCGCGATTGCGCTCGGCCAGGGGCTCGCCCAGGAGGACCTGACTATCCATGTGAACGTCCGGCTTGTGCGCATACTCGCGACCGTGAAGGACCGGGCTGGCTCACTGGTGGGCGCGCTGACGAAGGGTGATTTTGAGGTCCGTGACAATGGCGCGCCACAGCAGGTGGCGGTTTTCGAGCGGCAGACGGATCAACCGCTTTCAGTGGGCGTGCTGATTGATACCAGCGGGTCCACTGCAAAAGACCTGAAATACGAGACCGACTCCGTCATGCGGTTCGTGCGGGCGCTGCTGCGCGAAGGGAATCCAGCGGATACGGTGGGGCTGTACAGCTTTAACTGGCAGGTGGTGAAGCAGAACGGGTTCACCCGGAATGTGGCAGCCATCGAGCATTCACTGCGGTTGCTGCGAGGCGAGGCCGGAACGTCGCTGTATGATGCCGTGCTGCTCGCGTCGCGCGATATCGAAGACCGCGAAGGTCGAAAGATTCTGGTGGTGGTGACTGATGGAGGCGATACCACCAGCAAGGCTGACTTTCAGCGTGCCACCGAAGCCGCGCAACTGGCCGATGCGGTGATTTACCCCATTCTGGTGGTGCCGATCACAAACGATGCAGGGCGAAATACCGGCGGCGAAAACGCTCTGACCACCATGTCTTTGCGGACCGGCGGAAAGGTGTTCCAGCCGGCCGTGGGCGCCGCGATGGATAAAGCTTTCGATCAGATCATTCGTGATCTCCGGACACAGTATCTGATCGGCTACTACCCGAAAGACGTGCCCTTAACGAAGAATCGCTTCCACACGCTGGACATTGCAACCCAAGACCCGGATCTTCGCGTAACCGCCCGCAGTGGATATTATGGAGAGGCGTTGCAGGACACGCCCGCCCCGCAGCCCACAGGCCGGATTACGGTCGGTCCTGGTGACGAGACGATGCGGGCAAAGAAGCCGGTGCCGCCGAAGACCGGTAAGACGCAGGGACAGAAAGGTAAATAGATTCCATCGTGCCGGAAACCAAGGCCAAGAGCGCGCGTCCGCCGGAGCAGACGTTTGAAGAAATTAAGTATCTGAAGCAACTCATCGAAAAGAAGACTCCAGTGTGCGTCAAGCTTGCCGATAATGAAGTGGTAGAGGGCGTGGTGGAATATTACGACCAGCGCTTTATACGGATCACTCGCACGGGCGCACCGAATCTGTTCATCTTCAAACACGACATTAAGTATCTGTTTGAAGCCATCAAATAGCCATTTCCCATGACATCATTCGTAGAAACTGCGACCGAGATCGCATATGAAGCCGGGTCGCTGCTCAGGTACTATTTCGAGCGCCGGGTGCGCTTTGAGATGAAGGCCGAGTTTGATCTGGTGACAGAGGCGGACCGGGCTTCGGAAAAGCTGGTGATTGAGCGACTGAAGAGGCATTTCCCGTCGCATGGCATTGTGGCGGAAGAAGGCGGCGGTCACGAGAGCGATTCCGGGTACCGGTGGTTCGTGGATCCGCTGGACGGCACCACCAATTTCGCGCACGGGTTTCCGATCTGGAACGTGACGCTCGCGCTGGAGAAGGGCGGGGAATTGATTGCTGGTGTGATTTTCGACCCCACCCGAAATGAGATGTTTACGGCTGAGCGCGGTTCGGGCACATTTCTGAACGGTCGCCGGGTACGGGTGTCTGACGTGGCGCGTGTTGCCGATTCGCTGATGTGCACGGGGTTCCCGAACCACAACCGGTCGACCAATCCGAATATTCACTTCTTCCATGAACTGGCGATGACGGCGCACGGCGTGAGGCGCGGCGGTTCGGCTGCCATCGATCTGGCGTATGTGGCCTCGGGCCGACTGGATGGTTTTTGGGAAATCGGGCTGAGCCCCTGGGACATGGCGGCGGGGATTCTGCTGGTGGAAGAAGCGGGCGGGGTTTGCACGGATATGATGGGTGTCCGCCACCATCTGAAATCGCCCCATCTTTTGGCAGACAACGGAGCGATACACGAGGAACTGGTGGGGATGTTTGGCCGGATCTTCCAGGGCGAAGTGCTGCATCCGATGCCTGTTACGGGCTGAGATAGCCGGAGAAAACCGGAGCTGAACGGCGATTGGTCCTGAAACAAGTTGCCCGGGTGATTCTTTGCCGCAACACGAATAACGTCGAGGGTTTTCGACGTTCTCTATTACTTTCAGTGGGTTAAACATGATAACCTGATTGCTTACCATGCGCACAGTTGACCTGATCCTGCGGAAACGCGGGGGTGAAGAACTCAGTGTGGAAGAACTCCAGTTCCTTGTGAACGGGTATACTTCCGGCGATATTCCCGATTACCAGATGTCCGCGTTCCTGATGGCCACCTATTTCAATGGGATGACGGATCGGGAACTGAGCGGCTTCACCGAAGTCATGATGCAGTCCGGGGAAATCCTGACGCTTTCCGATATTCCGGGCGTGAAGGTCGACAAACATTCCACCGGCGGCGTTGGCGACAAGACTAGCCTGATTTGCGCTCCGATTGCAGCCGCAGCCGGCGTACCGGTTCCGATGATTTCCGGACGAGGTCTGGGGCATACGGGCGGAACGCTGGACAAGCTGGAAGCGATTCCTGGCTTCCGGACAGATCTGACTCTCGACCAATTTCGGGCACAGTTAAAGGAGCTGGGTTTGTGCTTTATCGGACAGAGTGACGAGATTGCGCCTGCCGACAAGCGTCTGTACGCGCTTCGGGATGTCACCGGTACTGTCGAATCAATTCCGCTGATTGCCTCTTCCATCATGTCGAAGAAGATGGCTGAGGGTATTGATGCTCTGGTTCTGGATGTGAAGGTGGGAAATGGCGCCTTCATGAAGAAGCAGGTGGATGCGCGCCGTCTGGCGCAGGCCATGGTCGGGATCGGCCGCCGACTGGACAAGAAGGTCCAGGCGCTCATTACCGATATGAATCAGCCGCTTGGCTATGCGATCGGCAATGCTCTGGAGGTGATGGAAGTTTCACAGACGCTGCAGAAAGCCGGTCCGGCGGATCTGACCCGGTTGAGTCTTGAACTCGCCGCGCGCATGATCTTCCTCGGCAAAATCACTTCGACTCTGGACGAAGCCCGCAAGCTGGCCGAAGACAGGCTGATGGATGGCTCCGCTTATGCTAAGTTCAAGCAGGTGGTAGCGGCGCAGGGCGGCAATCCGCAGGCTCTGGACCGCTTTGAACTGCTGCCGAACGCTACCGGAATGCGGGAGATCCTGTCGCCCCGCGCCGGATTTGTGAGCGCAATTATGGCTGAGGATATTGGCCGCGCTTCGCAAATGATGGGTGCTGGCCGCTCACGCAAAGAAGATGTAATCGATCCGGCGGTGGGCGTCATTCTGGAAGTCAAGATTGGCGAGAAAGTGGAAGCCGGTTCCGTCCTTTGCCGCCTGTACTACACGGGCGAAGAAAATCTCGACGAGTCTGCCGATCTGGTTGAGGATGCCTTCCGCATTTCGGGCACTCGCCCGGATGAGCGCGAACTGATCCTCGAGGTCGTTGGCTAGTTTGAGCCGGTTTACCGGGCTCCTTGGGATCGCGGCAATTCTTCTCGTATCGTCGTTGCTGTCCCGCCACCGGCGGGCGATCAAGCTGCGGATTTTACTTTGGGGCATGGGACTCCAGTTTGGTTTTGCAGTCCTCGTTCTTAAGACTTCATTCGGTAAGGTATTTCAGGCTGCCAGTACTGGTGTGACCGCGATGCTGGGTTACGCGCAGGCTGGCAGCATGTTTGTTTTTGGCGACATTCTGGGGTCGCAGGCGAATTCGGCCAGGATGCGCGATGTGGTGGATCCGAGCCAGCGGCTGGGGCCGACGATCTTCGCATTTCAGGTGCTGCCCATTATTATCTTCATCGCGTCATTCTTCGCGATCCTTTATTACCTGGGAATCATGCAGCAGATCGTGAAAGTATTTGCGATTGGGATGCAGAAGATCATGGGTGCGAGCGGCGCGGAATCGCTGAACGTCGCGGCGAGTATTTTCATGGGGCAGACAGAGGCTCCGCTGACAATCCGGCCGTTTCTGGCAGGGCTGACGCAGTCTGAACTGTTCACTATTATGGTGAGCGGTATGGCCCATGTGTCCGGTGCTGTAATGGCGGCTTATGTCTTTTTCGCGCATGTCGAGATTCAGCACCTGCTTACGGCAGTGATTATGACCGCGCCAGCGACGATCATGCTCGCGAAGATTTTCGAACCCGAGGTAGATACGCCCGTGACGGCAGGCCGGGTCGATATCAAGCTGGAAAAGACCGCCGTCAACATCATCGACGCTGCAGCGCAGGGGGCGGGCGATGGTCTGCAATTGTGCCTGAATATCGCAGCCATGCTGATTGCATTTCTGGCCCTGATTGCATTGGTGAACGG
>JAUZEU010000168.1 GCA_030838885.1 Bryobacterales bacterium
CGCACATTGTCCGGCGCAAGTCTCGCGGCCATTGGCTCAACGCTCTTCCGCTCTCCCGGCAAAAGCAGGCCCGTGCAGTATGCCTTAAACGGAATAACCCTGTCCGAATGTCCCGCTGCCTGCGCCAAGCTGTCGAGATATGCAGCGAGCCGTTTCTGTTGTGTGCCTGGCGCTCTCCTTGATACGGCACTCACAACAAAAACAAGTTAACATGTTTTTGTAACACTGTAGTACTAGCAGGCTGCGGAAAAAGGGAAGTTCGCTACCCGAAACGACTGAATCTGGCACTCGGTCGAACGTAGAATCAACGACTTGCCGATGTTTGTAAGTGCCATTGTAAGTGGTTCAGAGTCTTTTTGCGCAGCCTGCTAGACTAGGCAACACCGCTTAGGTGAGCGTGCCCATAGGTGTGATAATCTCCGGCACGTGAAGCGGCTGGCGGACGCTGTTCGGCTTGGCGATTTCGCGCAGGTTCCTGCGATCCTGGATGCACGGCCTGAGCTCGTCAACATGCACATGGCCGAGAACGACGAACACCAGGCATTGCACTATGCAGTGTTCGGACGGTCGCCGGATATGGTCCGATTGCTGATGCGTTACGGAGCCGATGCCCGCAAGGGAATTTATCCTTATCGCCAGGCAACGACCGCCCTCACCATCGCGAGCGAGCGGGGCTACGCCGAGATCGTAGAAATCATTTACGAAGGGGAAGAGCACCGTCGGGCGGCGCCCGCCACCGCAAAGGTAGAAGAAGCGGCGGAGTCGGCAGCCCGTTCGGCCGTGGTGCGGGGCGACAACGCATGGCTGATCACACACAACACCGAGGGGAAGCTCACAAACCGGATTGACGATTCCGGTGGGCTTCTTACCGTAGCCGTGCAGCACGATCAAATGGAAACTCTGAAGCTGCTGCTCGATCTGGGATTTGACCCGGATGAGCGAGTGCGTGTGGCAGGGCTCGACGAGGTTGTCTTCTCGCAGGCGATGCCGCTCTGGAATAGCGCGGCGACGGGCAAGCTTGCCATGGCGGAACTGCTGCTGCAGCGCGGGGCGAATCCGAATGTGCACGTCTATGCGAGTGGAAGCCCGGTTTACAGCGCCTACCGCCGCCAGCAATGGGCCATGGTGGATTTGCTGAAGCGGTATGGTGGCGTTGTCGATCCGGTCACGATTGGCCTTTTCCACCAAAAAGAACTCGCCAGACAGATGCTGGCCGACGAGGCCGAAGGCCGGCTGCCCGCTGGAATCCTGGAACGCGAAAATGTTTCTGAGAACCTACTGAGAGGCGCCGCCGATGGGGGCGATCCGGAGATCGTTCAGACGGCGCTGCCGGGTGTGGACTGGTCTCGCGAGGACGAGCGCTGGTACTGGATCCTGATGCAGGCTGTGTGGGCGGCGAACCCTGAGTGCTTTGGATTGATACTGCAGCGCTGCGACCCAAACCTTCGTCATCCGGGATTCGGACGGACCTTGCTGGATGACGTTGCCGCACTGGGCGGTCAGCAGACGGCAGGAGCCAGCCCGGTGCTTGCGGCAATGTTGTTGGAAGCAGGCGCGAAAATCAACGAGCGCGATGACATCCTGAAAAGCACACCACTGGGTTGGGCTTGCCGCTGGGGTCGTAACCAACTGGTGAAGTTCTTGCTGGAGCGGGGGGCCGATCCGGTGGAAGCTGATGCGGAGCCGTGGGCGACTCCCCAGGCCTGGGCGGAGAAGCGCGGTCACACCGACATCCTCAACATCCTGAGATCGTTCCTGAGACCATCGGGGGATGTGGCAGGAAACGTTTCGAGTGAGGTTCTTTGACGCGGAGCCCGGCGGGAAGGCGTCCATTCCGGCCCTCTGCCGGTTTATGGAAGAAGCGGCGCATGGCCAGACGGAAAGTCTGGGCATTTCTATAGGCCAGGTCCGCGCGTCGCAGCGCATGTGGGTGCTCACGCGATTTGCTCTCCGCGTGGTTGCGTTGCCCCGGCTGGGCGACGAGGTATTGGTGCAGACGTGGGCCTCAGACCGGACCTCAGGCATCCGCGCGTATCGCGATTTCAGAATCCTCGACAGGGCAGGGAAGTTGGTTGCAGACGCGGCGAGTCTTTGGCTGCTGCTGGATCTGAAGACACGGCGCCCGGTGCATCTACCGGAATCTGTCTTGGCCCTACGTGAGCCGGAGCGCGTGGGTCTGGAGGCGGTGGATGCGGAGACCTCGCTGCCTCCGGAAACGGTTTCGTGTGAGGACCATTTCAAAGTGCGATGGGGCGATCTTGATGAAAATGGTCACGCTAACAACCTGCGATACATCGAATGGATCGTGGAAACGGTGCCGCCCTCCGTGCGCCCAGGTTGTGAACTTACGGAGCTGAACGTTCAGTTCGTAAACGAAGTACTTCCTGGAGAAACTGTGCATTCTGTTTCGGGAGAAATCGGGGCCGGACGGTATGCGCACTCGCTTACTGTGGCCGAGGGCCGCACGGCAGGAATCGCACGTACCACATGGCGGCTTGCTCAGTCTTCCTCGCCACCGGCGGCCTCAGCCTGAGCGGCCAGTTCCTCTTCGGAAATCTCTCCGCCCAGTACTTCCAGGGCTGCCTCTACATGACTTTCGGGAACCATCAGATGCAATGCGCCTAACGCTGATTTCTCATTCGCGAGTCCGCACGGAATACCTGCGTCCTTGAGCAACCCGCGCGCCAGCCTGGCTTCATCCACAATCGTGAACGACCCTACAGACACCAGCGCCTCGTTCTCCGGTCCTGCATCGGCGGATTCAGCGTGATTGCCTCCCGCGGCGGCT
>JAUZEU010000176.1 GCA_030838885.1 Bryobacterales bacterium
TCGTGTCCGCCAGCCTGCAGCCGGAGCCGATTTACGAAGCGCTCGCTCATCAGGAGGGCATCCACTTGCCTGGCGCTGAGGCCCGGGAACACATCAGCCGCACTCTGGTGGTATCAGTCATGCGTGATTTGCACATCCCTCTCGGCGCCTCGATTGAGGATGCGCTCCGTATGTGTAAAGACAACGATCTGAACGCTGTGCCGGTAACCAAAAGCACCAGAGTTGTTGGCATATTAAATACAGGCAAGTTGAAGCGGGCTGCTTCCGCCGGAGCAGTCACCGTAGCCGAACTCGCTTCAGACGGCGTACCTGAACTGTTACATCTGCATCCCGACCAGCCCCTTTCACTGGCGCTCGAACAGATGGGCGCCGCCGGCGTAGACGCGCTCCCTGTCGTCAGCCGTGAAAGCGCCAGAGGCTATCTCGGCACGGCCACCTTGACCGACGTGCTGCAGGCCTACGGAATCGAAAGAATCGGAGTTGGGCACGAATGAAGTCGCATCTCCGGCTAAGCCTTGTTATCGCAGCCATCATGGCCGCACTGTTCGCCGCTGATCGTGTTCTCGCCAACCTGGAACACTCCGAGATCCAGCACGAAGCAAGCACCCGGTATGAATCCGGAATGCGGCTGCTGCGTCAGGGCGATAAGCAGGCCGCGCTGGCAACCCTGCAACGCGCACACGTGCTGGTTCGTGACCGGCGCGAATACGCTCTCGGCCTCAGCGAGGCTTTGGTAGCCAACAATATGCGCGACGCAGCCGAGGCGCGACTCCGCGACATCTTAACGGACGATTCCACCGACGGCCGCGCCAATCTGCTGCTCGCGCGCCTGCTTGCCTCGGAATCCAAAGCTGACGAGGCGACAGCCTTCTTTCACCGGGCCATTTACGGCGCTTGGCACGGCAATGCCGCTTCGGAAGTCTGGCAGGTGAGAATGGAACTCGCGCGCTACCTCGCAAAAGTTCAGCGCCCGCAGGAACTGTTGTCCGAGCTATTGCTGCTCCAGGACCGCGCGGAAAAGGATCCCGCGCTGGCCCGCGAAGTGGCCGGCCTTTACCTGGCAGCCGGGTCCAGCACTCGCGCCGCGCAGATGTATCGCGACCTGCTGCGAAAGACTCCCAATGATGCGCAGGGATATCGCGATCTCGGCGAAGCGGAACTGCTCCAGGGCGACTACCGCACCGCCGAATCCATGTTCCTCGCCGCCCTCCGCCACAACTCGGCAGACTCAACCCTGGCACAGCGCCTGCGCTTCGCCAACACTCTGGCGACACTCGATCCAACTCCCCGCCGCCTCAGTTCCGCCGAAAAATACAATCGCGCGACCCGGTTACTCGCCTCCATACGATGCGGCGACCTTCCACCCGAAACCGAACGGCGAGGCCCTATTACGAACGAACTGGCGGAAGCCCGGTTATCGCTCGCCGAACAACTATGGGAACAACGCTCCCAACTCTGCCCAGGAAAACCGCCAACAGATGAAGCAGCAGCACTCATCATGCGAAAGCTGAAAGAAACTCACTAAATCCGGGACACCCGGACCCCCGGGCCGCGTCTTCCCGATGACGAATCGTTTCTGAGTCGCGCAGTTACACCTGTGTTTTCAATACGATCACCGCATGCTCCCTTTGTCCAGTGTCACTCCCGTCGCCTCGAGTTACTCTGCAACTCTTTCAAATACACGCCATGGCGATTTCTTTGCTAAATAACAAAAGATCCGCCATTCCACTCGATCCGCATCCCTTGTGCAACAGTTGTAATGTGCGTTTCGCAGCGATCGCGCTCCTTGCCTTCGTCTCGCTGGCAGCCCCCGCCGGCCCCGTCTTCACCAACCCGCTTCTTCCCTCCGGAGCCGACCCCTGGATCACTGTCCGCGACGGCTTCTATTACTACATGCAGACCACCGGTACCAACCTGACAATCTGGAAAACGCAGGATGTAACTGATCTCAAAAACGCAACCAAAAAAGTCGTCTGGACACCCCCCGCCACCGGCCCTTATTCGCACGATATCTGGGCCCCTGAAATCCACTTCGTCGCCGGCAAATGGTATATCTATTTCGCGGCCGACGATGGGCGTAACGAAACCCATCGCATCTGGGCACTCGAAAACGCCTCGCCGGACCCCCTCATCGGCGAGTGGGTCATGAAAGGGAAAGTCTCCGACCCCTCTGACAAATGGGCCATTGACGCCACTGTCTTCCAGAATCGCGATCAACTCTACCTCGCATGGTCGGGCTGGCCCGCGGATCGCAATGTCGAGCAGGATATCTACATCGCGCGTCTCCGGAATCCCTGGACGGTTGACGGTAACCGCGTCCGCCTTTCCGCCCCGCAGTACGGATGGGAAAAGCACGGTGACCTGCCCGATTCCCGCCATGTCAACGTCAACGAGGGTCCCGAAGCGCTCTTCCGCGGCGCGAACCTCTTCCTCACCTTCTCGGCCAGTGGCTGCTGGACCAATGAATACGAACTCGGAATGCTCCAGACCTCCACCGATGCTGACCTGATGAACCCGTCATCATGGAAGAAATCGCGTCAGCCGGTCTTCACTATGTCCCCGCAGGCGCACGCCTTCGGCACCGGCCACAATGGCTTCTTCAAATCCCCGGATGGCAAAGAGGACTGGATCGTGTACCACTCCAACCCGGATACCCACGGGGGATGCGGACCGCAACGCTCTCCACGTGCCCAGCCGTTCGGGTGGAAGCCCGACGGCACTCCCGATTTCGGCAAACCCGCTCCACTGGGCACTCCCCTTCCAAAGCCTTCGGGAACCCCGTAAACGCGTGCTTCATGGAAGTCGGTTCACCGCAAGCGCCGGTCCCGCCTTGTTCACATCCGGCAGCGTGTAAGCCAGAGCCATCGTTGCCCACGCAGTCGCCGACATGGAAATCCACTGGTCGTGGTCATGCGGAAATCCGCTCTGAAAATAAGGCTGGAACTTCGGCGAACGGCTGGCCACGTGCCAGGATCCATCCGCGAGTTGCGTCTTCAGCAGGAACTCCGCGCCGCGCCGGTACGCCGGATCGCTTACGGGTACCCCGGCTTCCTTCAGCGCCGCCAGCGTTTGTCCCGTGGCATAGGCATCACTCGTCAGATACGGAGTTTGTGCCCATCCGCCATCGGATCTCTGCCGTCCGGCAGCCCCGATTGCCAGCCGCGCCGCGATATCGCCACTCACACCAGCCCACTTCAGACCCAATAACTGCATGTTGTAATCCTCGGACGTGGATGGCTTAGCCGCACGTAGCCAATTCGCTCCACGCGCAATCCGTGCCGCAAATTCCATCTTGCGTGCCGGAGTGCCGTATGCCGCCAGTGACCGGATCGCAATCGCGGTGTGGGTGAAGTCCCCGTCGGCCATGGGCGGCCGGGCGATCGTGTCGTTGTGCCAGCTTCCGTTTGCCTGCTGCTGCGCTGCTACGTTATGCACCATGGCATCCGTCGTGGAGTTCGCGTTCACGCCTTCAGCCTGGAACTGCAGTAAACCGTATGACGTCATATTGTGCCCGCCCGGCGCGTCCATGCGAATCATCAGGGTCTGCTCCTGAGGTGACCAGAACGTGCGGGTCTGAAGCGCGCGGTCCTTCGCAGCCGCTGCGTCCACCTGAATGCCCGCCGTTCCTGCCACGGTCAGAGCCATCGAGATCAGGTTCTGGGCATGGCAGGCAGAGCAGCCGCCATTCACAAAGAAACTCCCCGCCGTGCGCTGCAGCAGATTCACACTCTTTTGCACCGCTTCGGCCGGCTTTGCCACACTCTGGTTAAACGAAACGTTTGCGGTCACGGGAGCCAGATCCAAAGTCTTCAGAATGTCCGGATTGTTGAACTTCCGTGCCCAGTCCAGCGCCGTTTCTCCGCTCTTCGATTTGATCTTGGGATCCGCCCCGTGCTCCAGAAGCAGCCGCACGATACGTGGATCCGGGTGGTCCAGCGCGAGCGCCAGCATCAGAGGCGTCATCCCCCTCACGTCCTGCGCATTGACGTTCGCCTTCCGGTCCAGAAGCATCTTCGTCGCATCCAGCCCTCCGTAGCTGACCGCGGCAATCAGCGGTGTGAGTAAACCAATTGCAATATCCCCGTTCTTCACTCTCGGGCCGCTCGAAGGGGGGCTGCTGACGTTGGCCGGCACGCCTCGGGACAAAAGCATTCCCATCACCTCTGTATTGCCCGCACCCGCCACGCGTATCAGTGCCGCGCCGCCCGGGGGCCCGGCAAATTTGGCTCCATGTTCCAGCAGCAGGCGAACCATCGCAGTGTCATTCGCTGTGGCAGCTGCAACCAGGGGCGTGGTTCCCGGATTCATGTCTGCCTTATCGAGGTCAGCCCCCTTGTCGAGAAGCATTTTGACCACACCGGAGTTGCCATCCGTGCCTGCCGCAATCAGCAGCGGCGTAATCCCCTGCTTTGACCTCGCATTCACGTCGGCGCCCTTCCCCAGCAGAAGCCTGACTTTGGCCTCCTCCGTCGCACACCACATCAGGGCCGTGATATCGAAATCGTTCTTCGCGTTCACATCGGCGCCGGCATCAATCAGCGCCTTCATGGTGTCCGGATTGCCCAGTGCCGCAGCATACATCAGCGGGGTGGTTCCGCGGCTGTCCTTAGTGTCAGGCCCTGAATCGGTGAGCAGCTTGCGCAGGCCGCCCGTATCGCCGTTGCGAATAGAGTCGTAAATACGGGAATTTTGATTCTGCGCGGGTGTGATAACACACGTCATGCCGCTGAACGCGACCAGTGCCATAACCTTTTTCATGATGGGTCTCCGGAAAGATGGTGTCCGCTATCCTCCTCCCGTTTCACCCGGGAGTCAATCTCGCTCGCAGGCTGTACGCGCGAGAACCCACTAAGCACGGATTGGGAACAAGACCCCCTGGGCCGTAAAACAATTCAGGTCGTAAGTGGCTTTGGGACATCCATGATAAGTAATTGTCAAGAGGGAGACGGAGGTCCCCGGCCCTCTTTTTGAGAGGGTGATCCTGGTGAAATCGTCAGCGAATTGCCCGAAGTGCGCTTTAGAGGCCTCCCGGCCGTGGTTCCTGCATAACAGCAGAACCAGACATCCATTGGCAGTCTCAGGTGTTGCCACCGTCACCGAAGATTGAGTTGTGATTCACCTGCCAGCCCCGAAACACGCGGATGGGA
>JAUZEU010000177.1 GCA_030838885.1 Bryobacterales bacterium
TCCCATCCGCGTGTTTCGGGGCTGGCAGGTGAATCACAACTCAATCTTCGGTGACGGTGGCAACACCTGAGACTGCCAATGGATGTCTGGTTCTGCTGTTATGCAGGAACCACGGCCGGGAGGCCTCAAGCGCACTGCGGGCAATTCGCTGACGATTTCACCAGGATCACCCTCTCAAAAAGAGGGCCGGGGACCTCCGTCTCCCTCTTGACAATTACTTATCATGGATGTCCCAAAGCTACGGCCTTCAGTGTGCACCTGGCTTATTTTGCTGGGGCGCCGGGGCAACACCTGTAGTCGCCGGACCCCAGTGCAAATCCGCAAAGTTTAAATACTGGTCCCAATCGAACTCCGTAACGTCATGCTTCCCCGTCCGGACATGGAAACCGACATCGTGCATCACAGGCTGATCCACCGGAGGCATTTGGCTTACCCCAAGCCCCTTCTTCCCCAACAGATGATAAACGCGCGACGCGCTCACCGCCGATAGAAATTCCCCTTTCGGGTCGGAGCCCAGATCGTCGGCGGCGCTGGCAACGTACAGTGGGCGTGGTGCGATGAGCGAGAGAAGTTCATTGCCGTCTACGGGCAGGTTTTCCGGATGACCGGTGTACTGTTTGTAGTTCCGGCAGAACCAGTGTGGAAAAGCGCCGTTCAGATGGTCCGTGGTTTCGCCGAAACCACGCTTCAGCAGAGACGCCCCGCCTTTCCCTGATTCATTGGAAATCACCAGTGAGAACCGACGATCCTGGGCCGCCGCCCACAATGCCGCTTTACCCAGCCGGGAGTGACCGATGAGAGCGATATGGCGGGGATCGATGGCCTTATCGGCAACCAGGTAATCGAGCGCGCGGCTCAGGCCCCAGGCCCAGGCTCCGAGTGCACTCCAGTCTTCTACATCCGAGGTGAGCGCGGGACGCACGCCGTATTGCACACCACCTACGAAGTCCGGCTCGATGTCGCTGTAATAGGCAGTCGCCAGGCCGTAGCCACGTGCCAGAAGTTTCTCCACCTGCCAGTTTGCCGCGTTGATGCCCCGTGTCCGGTCATCCGGAGGCAGGTGCAGCATCTTCTTGTTATCCGTGTTGTTCACGGCCGACGGATCTTTAATCCAAACCTCGCCCGGCAGAATGCCCGGATCGGCATTGACCGTGTGATTGCCGTTGAAGTTCAGTCCAACGAAAACGGGGCTGGGGCTCTTCGCTCCAGCGGGCAGATACACCAAAAGGTGCATTTGCGGGCCAGCGTCGTCCGCCGTGAAGTAGATCGTCACTTGCTTGCGAATCGCCTTGCCGTTGAGGGCCTTCCGATCGGTGATCGCTTCTGAAGTACGCAGAGCGGCGGGCGCCGCAGGAGTCTTGCCGTAAACCTGATCGGCGAAGATGGCGAGGAGTTCCGGCCGCCGCCTTTCCGTCCATGCCTTCGCATCGATCACCTTCTCTCCATTGGCCAGGACCAGCGGATCGACAACGGTATAGGGCGGGATCTTCCGTTCGTCGTAGTTATAACGATTGATTTGGGCGCTACAGACGAGGCAGGTCAGAGCAAGCGAGCAGAGGAACCGGGCCATGCAGCCATCTTACAAATGCGGCCTGCGGCCCGGCTAACCGGGACGACACCGCTCCCGCTCCCTTCCGCCTTGACACCGATTTGCAGCGGTGAAAGAATTTCGGCTGCCTGATCGAGGAAGGCTGGCTGGTGCGGTCGGGACGAAAGGCTGACGAAATGCGAACAACGCTTATTAAGTCATTGGCGGCCGTAGCAATTGCAACCGTAGCCGCCTTTGGCGCTGACTCGTCCGTGGGGACATGGAAGCTTAATACGGACAAATCCACTTACACACCGGCCCCGATGCCGGTCAAGAGTCTTACTTCCACCCGGGTCGGGTCGGATGGGGGCGTGACGGTAACGAGCAAAGGGGAACGTACGGATGGCACCGTGATCAGCACCAGTTACACCGCGAAGTACGACGGAACCGCAGTTCCTGTCAAAGGCTACGGCGCACCCTACGACACGCTGGCGCTCAAACGGGTTGACGCCAATACTTACACAGATGAACGTAAGAAGACAGGTGGGCAATACCACGCGACAGGGCGTACCACAATCTCAGAAGACGGCAAGCTCATGACGTGGAGATCGAGCGGCACCGGCGCTGATGGTAAACCTTTCACATCGACTTTCGTCTACGACAAGCAATAGTATTCAGGTGGGGGGTTGGGTGCAAATGCCCCCATATTTCGGCACGGTCACGGACAGGGCGAACCAGCGGCGTAAACTGCCCTTCTGACGGCTGTCCAGGTGCCCCGTGCAGGCCGTGTTGACTCCTGGCAAGCGGGGCGGTAACATGAAACAGGACCAAAAGTGTCCTGATTCGTTGTGCTCAAGCTTACCAAGAAAGCAGACTACGGTCTGATCGCCTTACGCCACCTGGCCTCCGTGCCGGGCGCTACTGCGAGCACGAAGGATATTGCCGACGCCTATCACCTGCCCGTACCGCTGCTGGCAAAGGTTCTGCAGATGTTAACCAAGGCCAAAATTCTGCAGTCGGTTGCGGGAACGCACGGTGGCTACAAGCTCGCACGGGATCCCCGCCGAATCAGCGCGCTCGAAGTAGTTCGCGCGATCGACGGGCCGGTGATTCTCACGCACTGCTTTACAGAGCACGGCGTATGCGATCAATCCGATAAGTGCACCGTTCGTGAGCCTTTGCGCCGTGTCCACGAAGCAATCCTGGAATTACTGAACAACTTCACTATCACGGATCTGGCGGAAGCGCCCTCAGTGGCGCTCACGCAATTAGCTGCGCTGACACCGATGAATCAGGCAGGATCGCCAACGCATCAGGTTCTGTAGACGGAACACAAGGGAAAGCAATGAAGACGCCCATTTATCTCGATAATCACGCCACGACGCAGATGGACAAGCGCGTTCTGAGCGCGATGCTGCCTTACTTCACGGAATACTTCGGCAACGCCGCCAGCCGGAATCACGAATTCGGCTGGGTAGCGGAGCAGGCTGTGGACAAGGCCCGCAAGCAGATTGCGGATCTGATCGGAACCACCCCGCGGGAAATTATTTTCACCAGCGGAGCGACAGAATCGAACAACCTGGCCATTAAGGGTGTTGCGGAAATGTATGCCGAAAAAGGCAATCACATTATTACTGCGGCCACGGAGCACAAAGCGGTTCTCGATACCTGCAAACGGCTGGAAAAGAATGGCTGCCGCGTAACCTATCTACCGCTGAAGGGCGACGGACTCATTGATCTGGACATGCTGAAGGAGGCGTTCACTGACAAGACGATCCTTGTATCCATCATGTACGCCAACAACGAAATCGGCGTAATTCAGCCAATTGCGGAGATCGGGAAGATGTGCCGGGAGCGCGGCGTTCTGTTTCACACCGATGGCGTGCAGGCAATCGGCAAGATCCCGGTGAACGTGAATACGGACAACATCGACATCATGTCGATCACCGCGCACAAGCTCTACGGCCCCAAAGGTGTCGGCGCGCTCTATGTGCGGCGCAAGAATCCGCGCGTGCAACTTACCGCGCAGATGGATGGCGGCGGTCATGAGCGCAACATGCGTTCCGGAACTTTGAACGTTCCCGGAATCGTGGGTCTCGGCGAGGCGTGTGCGATTGCACAGCGCGAGATGCCGGAAGAAATGACGCGCATGCGGTATTTGCGCGACCGGCTGAAGACGAAACTCGAAGCCGGCCTGGATGAAGTTTTCATCAACGGCAGTATGGAACACCGCCTGCCGCACAACCTCAACATGAGCTTCCTGTATGTGGAAGGGGAGTCGCTGTTGATGGGGATTAACGATGTGGCAGTGTCGAGTGGTTCCGCCTGTACCTCAGCGACACTGGAACCGAGTTACGTGCTGAAAGCTCTCGGCCTCGGCGATGATCTTGCGCATTCCTCGATTCGCTTCGGCGTCGGCCGCTTCAACACGGAAGAGCAGATAGATTATGTGGCAGACAAGCTGATCGATGTGGTCAGTAAGCTGCGCGAACTTTCGCCTCTCTACGAGATGGTGAAAGAAGGTATCGACCTCAGCACCGTGCAGTGGGCCGCACACTAACTAAAATTTCATATTCAGGAGAGAAGACAATGGCATATTCCGATAAGGTACTCGATCACTACAACCATCCGCGGAACGTAGGCTCTCTCGACAAGAGTTCGGCCAGCGTTGGCACGGGAATGGTGGGTGCTCCCGAATGCGGCGACGTGATGAAGCTGCAGATCCGGGTTAACGAAGAAAACGGCATCATCGAAGACGCGAAATTTAAAACTTTCGGCTGTGGCAGCGCGATCGCGAGTTCATCACTCGCGACCGAATGGCTGAAGGGCAAGACTGTGGATGAAGCTCTGCAGATTAAAAACACGGATATCGTGAACGAGCTCAGCCTGCCCCCCGTGAAGATCCACTGTTCGGTGCTGGCGGAAGACGCCATCAAGGCGGCTATTTCCGATTACCGCACCAAGCAGTCGTCAAAGGTGAACACGCTCGCTGAGCAGACGGTGGCTTAATGCCTGACGTGGTAACAACTGAGACGGGCGGAACGGCGGATGCCGCGCCGCCAAACACCTCACCGGACGTGTCACCAGGCACCTCACCTAACACCTCACCTAACAGCGGGGCCGGGATCAGTGTCACGCCCAAGGCGATCCAGAAGATCCGCAGCACGTTCGCCAAAATGAACGCGCAGGGCGGGCTGCGTCTGGGTGTTTTGGGCGGTGGCTGTTCGGGCCTGAGCTATCAGTTCAAGTTCGATGCGCAGCCGCGGCCGAAGGACAAAGTCTTTGACTTCGATGGCGTGCAGATTTTCATCGATCCCAAGAGCATCCTGTACCTTCACGGTTTGACGCTCGATTACAAGGAAACCCTGATGCAGTCCGGCTTTGTGTTCGAGAATCCGAATGCAAAGAAGAACTGCGGCTGCGGGACTTCGTTCTCAGCTTAGTGGGTTTAATGAGTGCTGTTTGCTGGAACTGCGGTGGCGGCGCGCCCGGCGCAGAGGCATCAGGCCGTTTCTGCACGGCGTGCAAAGCGCTGCAGCCGCCAGCTACTGATTACTTCGAGTTCTTTGAACTACCCCGGCAGCTTGTTTTGGATCCGAAGGATCTGGAAAAGCGTTTCTATGCACTGAGCCGGCAGTTGCATCCAGACCTCTTTTCCCGCAAGAGCTCCCGCGAGCAGGAGTATTCGCTCGAATCCGCAGCCGTCCTCAACGACGCTTACCGCGTCCTGAAAGATCCGATTGCGCGAGCCTTGTATGTGTTGAAGCTCGAAGGCTTCGACACCGGCGAGCAGACCACCAAAGACGTCCCCCCCGAGCTTTTAGAAGAAGTCTTTGAACTCAATATGGCGCTGGAAGAGTTGCGGATGGGCGACACGGACGTCTTGCCCCAACTCGAAGCCGCACGTCTGCGTTTCGAAAATATGCGCGACGAAACCGATGCCGAACTGCAGACGAAGTTCGGCGCATGGGACGCTTCGCATGAGCGCAATATCCTCACTGAAATACGCGGGCTGCTGAACCGCCGCAAGTACGTCACGAATCTGATCGATAAAGCCTCCCATGTTCCAGATCGAGTTTGATAACCAGGACAAAGTAGTCGGCATAGACCTTGGCACCACGAATAGTCTTGTCGCATGGATGAACCTCACGAGGCCCGAAGTAATAGTGGGTGAAGACGGGGACAAACTGGTGCCGAGCGTCGTTTCATTGAGTCCGTCGGGAGAAGTGGTGGTCGGTAACGCCGCGCGTCAGGAACTGATCGATCATCCGGACCGGACCATCTATTCCGTGAAACGGTTGATGGGTCGGGGCGTGGAAGACGTTCGCGAAGAGTTGAAGCTCTTCCCGTTCCGTATTGCGGAAGGCAGCGAATCGGTTATCCGGGTTGTGCTGGGCGAGAAGACTTTCACACCTCCCGAAGTGAGCGCGCTGATTCTGCGCCAGCTCAAAAAGAATGCTGAG
>JAUZEU010000204.1 GCA_030838885.1 Bryobacterales bacterium
AACATTTCACGCGTCATCCGGCTCATCTGCAGAGTTTCCCGATAAAACTCTCCCGTGAACGGGTTGAGTGCCCGCATAATGTCCGCGATGTTCTTGTAGCCGTGATCCGCGGCATGCGGACACGGAGTCGTTTCAGCCTTTGCGAGAACACCAGGATTGGTCTCGCGCACCATCTGTTCGCAGAAGTCCACACCAACCAGGTTGTCCTGATAAAGGTTGTGGTCGAACATGTACTCGGCGGCTTCACCAAGGTTTGTAATCCATTCGGCCATATCGGGCGGGCGTACCCCGAACGCCATCGCCTGCGCGTAACAGGCGCAGGTGGCGTGATTATCGCCGCAGATCCCGCAGATCCGGCTCGTGATGAAATGAGCATCGCGGGGGTCTTTGCCCTTCATGAAGATGCTGTAGCCCCGGAAGATCGATGATGTGCTGTGGCACTCCGCTACCTGCCGGTTGGCGAAGTCGATTTTTGTGTAGATCCCCAGGCTGCCGACGATGCGTGTGATCGGATCCCAGTTCATCTCCACCAGCTTCCGCGAGCCCGTCGAGACTCCAAGTGCAGGATCGGTAATGGTCCCCATGTGCCTGGTCCTTTCGTTCAATAAGTTCGCGGCTGGTAGCCAGTCGTCAGCTTGCGCCCCGTATGACGCCACTTCGGCTCTTTGTTTACCGTATGGTTAGTAATGCGGCGCAGCGAGCGGATCATACCGCCGTAGATATTACTCACGGTGGATGAAATTCGCGCGCCTGGCGGCTCGTCCATGAACGGCATAAACTTGTCCGGGAAGCCCGGCATGGTACAGCCAATGCAGATCCCCCCGACATTCGGGCAACCACCGATGCCTGCTATCCAGCCACGCTTGGGAACGTTGCAGTTGACCACCGGGCCCCAGCATCCGATCTTCACCAGGCACTCAGGCGTTCCGTAATGATCTGTAAACTGGCCCTGCTCGTAATAGCCCGCGCGGTCGCAGCCTTCATGCACGGTCGCGCCAAACAACCACTTCGGGCGCAATGCGTCATCCAGCGGAATCATCGGTGCGAGCCCGGCTAGCTGGTAGAGCAGATAGAGCAGAGTCTCCATGAAATTGTCCGGCTGCACCGGACAACCAGGTACGTTCACGATGGGCAGCCCCGCCTTCGATTTCCAGTTCCAGCCCAGATAATCCGCCAGGCCCATGCAGCCCGTTGGGTTACCCTGCATTGCGTGAATTCCGCCGTAAGCGGAACAGGTTCCGGCGCACACGACGGCGGTGGCATTCGGCGCGAGCCGGTCGATCCACTCGCATGTCGTGATGGGCTGATTCGTCATCGGATCATATCCGAAGCCCGCCCAGTAACCTTCTTTCTTGATTTTTTCGTTTGGAATTGACCCCTCAACAACCAGAACAAAGGGTTCGAGTTTCCCCTCGGCTGCCAAGTGGAAGTGCTTCAGGAAGTCGCCGCCCACCTCGAAAGCGAGGTCCGGGTTGTGCAGATGCACTTTGGGCAAACCTGGTATCGCGCCGAGAACAACGTCTTCGATGCTGGGTTGAGTCGCGGCAGTTATGGAGATCGTGTCGCCGTCACAACTGAGACCTGCTGTGATCCAGAGGATGTGAACTTCTTTAACAGCGGGGGCCTTTTGAGTGGATCGACCGTATGGAATTACGCTGCTTGCCATGCTCAGCTACCTTCCATTTGAAATGTTCTTCCTTACCGAAAACAATGTCAAAAGCGACTGTATCGGACGATACTCCGGCATCGCATGGACCGCCGGAGATCAGCAAATGCGTGGCAGTTGCTCCGTAAAGGGCAGATCTATCAGGCGAGTGCCACCGACCTCGGTTTTCAACAAAACCATTCCCGCGGGCGAACTGGTGGCGTAGCCGATCAGCGCGGCATCGCGGCCCTGCGGATTACAGCGCATTGCTCTCAGCACCGCGTCTGCCGAAGCCGGATCCACGAAGGCGATCAGCTTGCCTTCATTCGCTACGAACAAGGCGTCCAGCCCGAGAATTTCGCACGCCGCTTTCACATCTTCCCGGACAGGAACGGAATTCGCATCGATCTCGATTCCGATATTGGCCGCGGAAGCGATTTCACACAGGGAAGTTCCAAGTCCGCCGCGCGTCGGATCACGCAAAGTATGTATTTCGCCAGCCTGGAGCATGCAATCCACCAGTGAATGAAGCGCCACTGTGTCGGACAGAATCGATCCTTCGAACTCAAGTCCTTCGCGCTTTGAAAACACGGCCATGCCGTGGTCGCCGATCGTTCCACGAAGGAGGATCGCATCTCCGGGGCGTGCTCTTGCGGTCGAAATGTCAATTCCGTCCGGCGTCAGACCAACTCCCGAAGTGTTGATGAAAAGCTTATCGGCGGAACCCCGGTTGACCACCTTGGTGTCGCCCGTAACGACCATGACACCCGCTTCCCGCGCTGCTTCGGCCATCGATTGCGTTATGCGGCGCAGGTCTTCGATCTCGAAGCCTTCCTCGATGATGAAAGAGGCAGAAAGATACAACGGCTTCGCGCCGCTCATCGCGAGATCGTTCACTGTGCCGTTTACCGCCAGTTTGCCTATATCTCCACCGGGGAAGAAGAGTGGTGTCACGACAAACGAATCCGTTGTGAAAGCGATTCGCGTGCCGGCGATGTGCA
>JAUZEU010000208.1 GCA_030838885.1 Bryobacterales bacterium
GCTACATAAATAACATGTTTGTCGCTTAACAGTGATTTTGCATCCACCGGGCAGGCCCGCCCGGCTTCCATAAAGCAAGAGTAGCCGATGACTCTTAGGCGTGAAAGTACTATTTTTGTGAAGGGGGCAAGGCTTGTACGGCCACGCACGGATGACGCTCAACGGGCCGCGTGTGCGAACCCGATGTTACAACGCAAGCGGCTGTTTCCGCTGCAAGCGTGGTAATAATGACACGGTTTCGAAATCCGCCAAGTCAGAGAATTTGTTGTGTTTTGAGCTACTTACCGCGAAGTGTTTGTACGTTTGGCGGACAGGAGCCGGATTTCTGTGGCATACTTAATAACAGAGACGGTACCCCCGAAAAATGACGCAGTTGGACGAGGCGATCGCCCGGTATCATCGGATCCTCGAATCCGAACCTTACCGCGACCTGAGGTGGGTCAAAAATTTACAGGACGAGATGGAAGCACGCCAGCTTTCGAGCGGTGGACGGCTTCTTTGTCCCTTCCTGCGGCCCAATTTTGTTACCCAGAAGCAATATGACAATCTGGTGAAGACTGGCGAAGCATTGATCGCCGCTGTAGATCGCATGCTGCATCTGGCGCTTGCATCTCCTCAGTTGCTTTCACGTATGCAGCTTTTCCCCGCGGAAAAGATGCTTGCCGCAATCGACCCAGGTTACGAGATGGCCGAAGTCTCGGCTCAGCTCGATCTCCAGATTCAGAACGGCTCCCTGCATGTTTTGCAGTATAACGCGGACGCTTTGTCGGGCGCGGCGTACTCAGAAGGGCTCTCGGATCTCTTCTATGACTGCCCGCCAGTGAAGGAATTCCGGCGCCGCTACAACCTCACCAGAATCGGTGGCAAGAAGCCTTTCCTGAATGCGTTGCTGAAGGCGTACAAGATGTTCGTGCGGCCGGCTGCAGCGCCGACGAATGGTTCAGGTTTCAACCACCCGGCTGCGACGGCTGCCGCTGCAAATGGATCTTCTGCTTCGGGCAAGAAGCCGAACATCGCGATTCTGGAATTCCGGAGCGCTACGGGCCGAAGCGAATACGAAATTTTCCGTGAGTATTTCCGATCGGAAGGTTATAACACCGAACTTGTGGCGCCGGATCAGCTGGAGTACAAGAACGGCGTTCTTCGCGCGAACGGCTTCGATATCGATCTGATCTATCGCCGCATCAGCGCACAGGAATTTCTTCTGCGCTTCACGCTCAGTCATCCGCTTGTGCAGGCTTATCAGGATCACAAGGTTTGCATCGTGAACAGCTTCCGTTCAGAGCTTTCTCATAAGAAAGCGATGTTTGCTCTGCTTACGGAAGAGTCCCTGATTGCTAAGTTCCCGCCGAACGAACGCAAGGCGATTCGCGAACATGTCCCGTGGACCCGCGTGGTGAAGGCCGGCAAGGCCACTTATCACGATGAGACGGTCGAACTGCTCGACTTCATCAAAGAAAACAGGGAGAAGCTGGTGCTTCGCCCGAATGATGAATACACGGATCTGCACAGCTTCATTGGCTATGAACACGACGACGGCTCATGGGCGCGCGCCATTCGTGAGGCTCAGCGTGCTCCGTATGTGGTGCAGGAACGTGTACGGCCTACCCGCACTCTGTTCCCGCTCATGACCTACGGGCATCTGGAGTTCAAAGAAATGCAGGTGGACGTTCAGCCTCAGGCATTCCTCGGCAAGGTCGGGGGCTGCTCCAGCTACGTCTCCTCGGATGGATCCGGCACTTATTCGCCGGCCTCCGGAATCGCTCCGACCTTTATCATCGATCCGAAAGCGTAGGGACTTGTCTGTGCCGGCCCCAGAGCCCTGGCTTCGCGGTGTACTGCCGAATGTTCATGCCGTTACGGGGCATCTTCTCCGGGCCGCCGAGCACATTCGGGAGGACGCTGAACAGGCACTCCTCACGCTAACGGCGGCTCAACTCTGGGCGACTCCGAATGGCATGACGTCGGCCGGGTTCCACGCGAAACATCTTGCGGGCAGTACCCAGCGTCTTTGCACGTATCTGGAAGGCGGCCAGTTGAGCACCGAACAGGTGGCCGCCATCGCTCAGGAGAAGTTTGGGTCTGAATCTCCGGGCGACCTGATAGCGGCGATTCACGCAGCTTTCGACCGCTACGAGGGCGTCATCAGACGGCTGGCCCCGGGCGAATTCGGCACCGTTCGGGAGATCGGGCGGCAACGTATCCCGACCACAGCAGTTGGTCTGGCCATTCATATTGCCGAACACGGGCAACGCCACGTAGGTCAACTGATCACTGCAGCGAAGTTGGCGAGTCTGACAAATGGCTGATCTCTCCACGCTCAAAGAAATTCTTGCTGAAATGCGCACCCTGGCGAATCCGGCGGCGCGCGAGAGCATGACGCGTTTTGGGATACAGGCTGAGAATGTGATCGGGTTGAGCGTGCCCCAGATCCGGCTGGTTGCCCGCCGCACGAGCCGTAGCCAGCAGGTGGCGGAGCAACTCTGGGACACCGGCATTCATGATGCACGCATACTGGCGAGCCTGGTTGCGGATCCCGACGCCATTTCACCGGAAACCATGGACAAATGGGCTCAGGAGACGGACTCCTGGGATATTTGCGATGCGTGTTGCGGAAACCTTTTCGACCGTACGCCTCATGCGTGGCGTAAGATCCGCCAATGGGCTCCGGATGAGCGCGAGTTTGTTCGCCGTGCCGCTTTTGCAACTCTGGCGACCATTGCGGCGCACGATAAGAAAGCGCCGGATAGTCTTTTTATTGCCGCCCTCCCGTTGATCGAGAAGTATGCGTTCGACGATCGTAATTTCGCTCGCAAGGGGATCAACTGGGCACTGCGGAATATTGGTAAGAGGAACCCGGTGCTTCGTAAAGCTGCAATCGCCTGCGCCGAGCGCGTGCGCGATCAGAATTCGAAGTCCTCGCGCTGGATTGGGACCGACGCCCTTCGTGAACTGAAGCGCCGGTAAGGCCGGAGGCGCATATCTCCCACCCGCGCCTGTCCCGGGAGGCAGACTTTCTCCCCGGATGTTAAAATCGGCTTTCCCTCATGAATAATCCGATGGCCCGTCCTCTCTCCGAAGTCGATCCCGATATCCATCGGCTGATCCAGAAAGAGGCAGAACGTCAGAACGGCCAGATCGAACTGATCGCCAGCGAAAACTTTACTTCTGAAGCTGTCCTGGAGGCCACCGGCAGCGTTTTCACAAACAAATACGCAGAAGGCTATCCCGGCAAACGGTATTACGGCGGCTGTGAATACGCGGACGAAGTGGAAACCCTCGCCCGCAACAGGGCAAAGAAGCTCTTTGGCGCGGAATACGTCAACGTTCAGCCGCACTCCGGTTCGCAGGCAAACCAGGCCGCCTATTCCGCAGTCATTCAGCCAGGCGACACCATTATGGGGCTCGACCTTGCCCATGGGGGTCACCTTACTCATGGACATAAGCTCAATTTCTCGGGCAAAACCTATCACGTCGTCGGCTATCAGGTGCGCAAAGAAGATGAGCAAATCGACTTTGACCAGATGGCTCAGCTCGCTTCGGAACACAAACCCAAGATGATCATCGCGGGAGGCAGTGCCTACGCGCGCCAGTGGGACTTCAAAAAATTCCGCGAGATCGCAGACTCGGTGGGAGCCCTTCTGCTGGTGGACATGGCGCATTTTTCCGGGCTGGTAGCTGCCGGGGTGCATCCGAATCCCTGCGAGTACGCCGATATCGTTACTTCCACGACGCACAAGACCCTGCGCGGGCCCCGCTCCGGCATCATTCTCGCCAAAGAAAAATACGGCCCTGCCATCGACAGAAATGTGTTCCCAGGTGTGCAGGGCGGACCGCTCGTGCACGTGATTGCGGCCAAAGCGGTTTGTTTTCTCGAGGCGCTTCAGCCATCGTTCGTCGAATACCAGAAGCAGGTGGTTGCGAATGCTCAGGCCCTGGCTGCGGGAATGCAGGAAGAAGGCTTCCGGGTGGTTTCCGGCGGCACTGATACCCATCTGCTGCTGGTGGATATCTTCTCCAAAGGCGTGCGCGGCAAGGAAGCGGAAAACGCCCTGGACCGGGCTCGCATTACGGTTAACAAGAACGCGATCCCGTTCGATGTGAATCCGCCCCTGAACCCGGGCGGCATTCGGCTGGGGAGCCCGGCTGCCACTACCCGTGGCTTTCGCGAAGCAGAAATGCGCGAGGTCGCGGCATGTATCGCAGCCGTCATCAGCGATGTGAGTTCGGAAAGCACCCTCGCCGCGGTGCGCGAGCGCGTTGAGGCGCTCACCTCCAGGTTCCCGCTGTACGAATGGAAGCGTTGAACTGATAAGTGAAAATTGCAATCGACGCCCGGCGAATCCGTGATTTCGGTGTAGGAACCTACATTCGTAATCTGCTGCAGGCGCTCGCTACCCTCGATTTGCCCCACGAGTTTCATCTGATCTGCAGCGCGGAAGATAAAGCGCAGTTCGTGGGCCTGCCGCAGAATTTCCATTGCGTCATCTACAACCGGAAAGACGATTCCAGGCTCGATCATTTCGAGTTGCCCCGCCTTCTCCACCGGCTGGCTGCCCAGGTGACCCACATTCCCTTCCACCGGGTGGCGCTGATGATGCCAAAGCCTTACCTGGCCACCATTCACGATCTCAGCAGCCTTTTCTTCGATGACGCCTCAGGCCTTCTGCACGCCGCGCATGTTTTCCGGTTGAGGAGAGGGCTGGAGCGGGCCGACAGGATTATTACTGTGTCCGGCGCAACCCAGCGGGACGTATCCAACCTGGTGCCATCAGCCGCCAGCCGGATTCGCTTGATTTATAATGCACCGGATCCGCAATTCATGGAACGCCGGCTCCCTTCGGATGCACGCGCCGCGGGCCCGGAAGCTGCAGCACGGGAGCGGCATCGCATTCTGGAGCGTTACCAAATTCGATACCCGTTTCTGCTATACGCGGGCTCCATCAGGCCGCAGAAGAATATCCCCCGGCTGATAGAAGCGTTCGCCGTGGCCCGCAGTTCGCTGGAAACCCATCCTGCGTACAAAGACTTGCGGCTGATCATTATTGGCGATGAAATCTCGAAACACCCGCAGGTCCGGCGGGCGGTGATTCAAAGCCGCGTGGAGCACTGTGTGCGCTTCCTGGGTTTCATTCCCTTCGATACGCTGCGCATTTTCCACGAGCTTGCCCTCGCGTTTGTGTTCCCCTCGCTTTACGAAGGGTTTGGCCTGCCACCGCTGGAAGCGATGGCGTCCGGAACCCCGGTGATCGCGTCTGCCGTCAGCTCCCTTCCGGAGGTGGTGGGCGGCGCCGCCATGCTGGTGAACCCGGAGAACGTCTTCGATATTGCCAGAGGGATAACGGAAGTTCTGACTAATGACGAACTCCGTGAGAGCCTCATCGCCAAGGGCCTCAAACAGGCCGCCAGCTTTAGCTGGGCGCGCACCGCGCGCGAAGTGCTGGATCTTTATGAAGAATTGGGAGCCGGACGGCATTAAGCCCGTCCCACGATCGGCTCAGAGCAACTGTGCTATCGCCGCAATAAAGAAGCTCTGCGTCAGCACGCCGGTGCTGTAGGTGCGACTGTCGAGGTAATACCAGTGCCCGTGATCGCCGTCGGGACAATAATAAATCGATTTCTCATCCACGGTATTGTGGTCGAGAAACTCCTGATTGAAAGATCGCACCGTCCCGAATAAGACGTAGGGCAGACGGAATTCCTCGCTCGAACGGAGTTCTTCGGTTGCACGGAATTCAATCTGGAGAAGCCTGCCGCGCAGATTGATTTGAAACAGACACGGAATTCCGTCGTGATAAGTAGCGGCGGAATATTCGCCGGGGGTCCAGCATAAGGGCCGGGCGGGAAAGCTTCAGATTGAGCGCATCAATGAAGCCCCGGCAGATAGTGTGAAGTTCCTGGGCTCCGGACAGCCGCAGTTGTTCCACGCGGGCGCTTTCATCCACCAGTCTTTTTTCTTCTTCGCCCAGAGCTTCGATCGCGAGTGCCAGTTGCGCCATCGGGTCGGTCCGGCTACGTTTCCATCTCGCGGCTAATCCAAACAATGCGGGCCCTCACTACATTCAGAATATTCCGTCCCATCGTCGCTACAGGCTCCCATTGCTGCGGGTCATGAATAGTAGCTTCATTAGCGATACAGACGCACGCGTCACGACGCTTCACGTACCGAACCCGCAGCCCTCCCCGCTCCAGCACGACCCAGCAGCCGTTCCCGGTCGGTTCCGCACGCACTGCAGGGTTCTGATCGAGCAGGGCGAGGTCGCCTTGTGCCAGCGCACGCGGCAGCAGTAAATCCGGAGAAAGTCTCGCCAATACCGGGTTAACCACGCCGCTCACCAAAGAAATGGCAAGTGGGTAATATCCCATATAAATATCCAGGTTCGGTTCCGCGCCGGGGCCCACCCGTTGGCGAACTACAGGAATTGGTTTGACTCCGGGCTGAATGTCCCCGGGGCGCCGCCACAAGAGATCTTCGACCGAGATGTTCAGGGCGCGCATCAGGCGGTCTGCCGAAACGGGCGAGAGTGACCGTATGTTTTTCAAAACATTATGCAGGTGAGGTTGTGAAGTAGCGCAAAGCCGCGCCAGACCGCGTTCGCTGACCGCGCCGGAACGAACTCGCTCCAGGGCAATTTCGACCAGTCGCCTATAGATGTCCTCAAGGTGCAATCCACAACCGTACACCTATTTCTCAGAGAAATAGGTCACGGGTATTCTGAGGGAATACTGCCCTTTGGTAAGGTTCTAGTAGTACTGGCATCACCAAAACGGCGGATAGTTGGCGTTATGCCAGTAAATTTCCGAAGCGCAATAATTTGCGCCAATTAAATAACTTTGAGAACTTCTAAATCAAAGCTGGTTGTGATTAATTCACAGCCGGGAGGAGCATTTCTTGAGTTTTGAATGGAACCGTTCAGAGGTTTTAGGTTTGGCGAAAGAAGCATGTACGCAATGCCAGGGTTATGGATTGCGCCGCAGCAGGAGTGGGCCGGCTGAGCCCTGCCAATGCGTCCTGAGGGCTGTGTTTCGCGCGTGCTTTAATAAGTTTCGGCATTGTGCCTCGCTCGAAAAGTACGTCTCCCGCGTTCGCGTCGAACAAGTGAACGGCAAAGACCACAAGCAGATATGGGGCATGAAAAACGAAGAATTCATGGTCGATTTTTGCAGGATTGCCGAACGTAGTCTGGATGAGTCCGAACACAGGATCTTCCGTTTCCACTATTTGTTGGGTGCGGACTGGAAGCTCTGCTGCCGCCGGTTGAATATGGACCGGGGCAATTTCTTCCACATGCTCTATCGTATTCAGCAGAAGCTCGGCCGTGTGTTCCGCGAGTTGCAGCCGTACGCGCTGTTCCCGCTGGATGAGTATTTCGGAGGCGCGATTCACAAGCCGGTGCAGAGTAATCTGCTCAGCATGCCATCGCCGGCAAGGCCAAACGCTTTGAAGGTGCCTCTCAGGAAGGTCGCCTGACACACAGCCCTCGGTAACTTCGCCGTAAGAAACGGGGCGCCGCCGGACTCTATGAGTCTTGCGGCGCCCCTTCCTGTTATGTGGGAATAAACTCGCCGGAAGCGGGATAATCGAACTAGTGCAAGTGCTCGAAGAAAAACACAAGCTGGCCACACGCTGGTTTCATTGGCTCAACTTTCCGCTGCTGTCGATCATGATCGTCAGCGGCATGCTGATCTATTGGTCGTACGATCCGTACCGGGTGGGGCTGGGACGGGTGACACTGTTCCACTTCTTCCCGGACTGGTTTTACGACGCAACGCACGTGGATCACAAGCTGGCCTGGGGAATGGCTTTGCATTTTCTTTTCGCCTGGCTTTTCGCGATCAACGGCGTAGCCTACGTTCTCTATGCGTTGGTGTCCGGCGAGTGGCGAGAACTCGCGCCGGAACGCAAGTCGTTTGCGGAAGCGCTCCAGGTAATGAAGCACGATTTGGGTTTGAATGTTCCGCTGCCCCCGCAGGGCCGGTACAACGCAGCGCAGAGGATTACCTACTCGGCCATCGTTCTGATGGGC
>JAUZEU010000221.1 GCA_030838885.1 Bryobacterales bacterium
AGTAGCGAAGATAGCTGATGCTCGCGCGCCACTTGCTGGTGAAGTCTTCATCAATTTTGCCGGTGTACTGAACGGCGCGGGCGGGTAACTGCGCGGAAGCCGTCACGTTATTCGCGCCATAGTACGCCGGAGCAGTCTGTGCCGGCTGGAAGTTGCTCGCGATGTTCAGCCCGACTGTGTTGATCCGGTTCTGGGGGATTATGTTATTCGGAAACGCGGTGCGGGCTCCGCCGCTGACGGCGCTCAGGGGATCGTAAATGGTGAGAGGCGCACCAGAGGCAGTCACACTTTTCGAGAAGTCACCCGCCCGCTCCAGCGCTGTAGGGGTATTGAAGAGGGATGACGCGGACTGCTTATCGTCATAGTGCTCGAAGCCCAGATAAAAGAATGTTTTGTTCTTGCCGTTGTAGACCTTTGGAATCCAGATGGGACCGCCGAAGCTCGCGCCCCACGTCTTGTTTGGCTGGTCTGTAATCGGCACTTTCGCCGCATTGTTGAAAAAGCTGTTTGCATCCCAGGCGGTGCGCCGCAGATGCCCGTAGAGACTGCCGTGGAACGTGTTTGCACCAGATTTCATCAGCGTATTGAACATACCGCCGCCGGTGCGCGCCATTTCCGCATCGTAGGTGTTGGCCTGAATCTTGACTTCCTGAACGGCTTCGAGCGACGGGATGATGATGGCGCGGTTGGCGGCATCAGTTATGGGCACGCCGTCAATCAGGTAGTTGTTGCCGCGAACCGGACCGCCTGAAATAGAAATCGCGGAAGAGCCACTCTGGTCTTCCATGCGGTTGTAAGCGGGGTTACCAACGGGGATGACGTTTTCAACCAGTTTCGAAAGCATGAACGGGTTGCGTCCCAGGTTGGGAAGCTCCGTGATCTTCTGGTTATCGAGCACCTGGCCGTGGGACGCATTCGCCACTTCCACGAGCGACACCTCTTCAGTGACCTGAACGCTTTCCGAGACCTGCCCAACTTCCAGCTTCAGGTCGAGCGAGATCTGTTGCTGGGTGCCGACTGCGATGCCTTTACGCAGAAATTTCTTAAAACCGGGAGATTCAACCGTTACTGAGTACGTGGCGGGAGTGAGTTCGGAAAAGACGAACTCGCCGGCGGAACCCGAGACAGTGGCACGCGTCGCGCCGGTGCCCTCATCGGTCAGCGTCAGCTTAGCGGTTGCAACAGCTCCTCCGTTAGGATCCGTCACCGCGCCGCGAACGCCGCCATAATATGACTGGCCAAATAGCCCCGTAGCCGTGGCGCATATGAGCAGAAACCCGGCCAGCGTTTGATTGATAGAACTGCTTCGTGCCATTTTGAGTCTCTCCAGAAGATCGAGTATGCCGGAGCCGGTTTTGGCCCGGTTGGTTTACCTGACGGCGGAGAATTCAGAACCCGACGACAGGGACCTGTTAAAGGCAGCGGGGCTTTGGTGAAAACGGGGTTTCAATCCGATTTCAGGCGCGGTCTGGGCGCGTTTACTGGCGAGGGAAAGTTGTATAAGTATCGTAAACGAACGCTGGTGTCCATGCAGCAAGAAGTTATGGCTATGCCCTATTCAAAACTTCTATGACAAACGCCGTGACAACCGGCGAGAGGTCCGGGCGGCAATCGCCATCTATAGGACTGCGTTGACATTTCGATTACGACTGCGGTAATGTTAGCTCGTTCCCGGCAGTATTTTGCCGAAGTGTAACTGAAGCGATTCAGAAGCTCTTGAAAGCCGGGGAAACCGCCCCGTTAGCGCCATCTTCTCCACGTCCGGAGAAATTAATCTTTCAATCCAGGTACGCTGCACGATCCTGCCCGGTGGGTGGTTTCTGCTGCGCGAATTATTTCGTGTCCACTTTGCAACGGGAAGGAGACCCACACGTGACACTCAGCACACAAGAGCAGAAAGATTTCCTGAACCGCGGGTTTACGCGCCGCAATCTCGGCAAGATCGCCGCCATGGTCACGGCAGGCGCATCACTGCCGTTTTATAACGAGAGCGCGCTGGCGCAGTTGTCGAAGGTTGACAACGTGCCTGCTGACGCAGTTCTCATCAACGCCAACGAAAATCCTCTCGGGCCGTCAATGGCCGCCCGTGAAGCGGCCGCGAAGATCATCGCGCAGGGCGGTCGCTATATGTATGGCGAGACCGACAAGGTCGCGAAGCTGCTCAAGGAACAGGAGGGCTTGAAATCGACGGAATATGTGCGCATTTACCCTGGTTCGAGCGCACCCCTGCATCAGGCCGTGCTGGCGTTTACTTCTCCGGAAAAGCCGCTGATCATGGGCGACCCTGGTTATGAGGCTGCTGGACGCGCAGCGAAGTTCATCGGCGCCAGGACTATGATGGTGCCGCTGACATCGGATTACCGTCACGACGTGAAGGCGATGCTCAAGGCGGGCGGCCCGAACGCTGGTCTCTTCTATATTTGTAACCCCAACAATCCTACAGGCACGCTGACGCCAAAATCTGAAATCGAGTGGCTGGTGGCGAACAAGCCCAAGGGTTCTATCGTCATGGTGGATGAGGCTTACACTCACATCTCCGAAGCGCCTTTCAACACCGATCTGGTCGCGAAAGATCAGGACGTTGTGGTATTGCGGACCTTCTCGAAGATTTACGGGATGGCCGGTCTTCGCGCCGGCGCCGCAATTGGGCGTCCCGACCTTTTGGAAAAGCTCGCAGGCTTCAGTGCCGGCATGCTCCCTATCACGGGCATGGCGGCAGCAAGCGCCAGTCTGTCTGAGCCGAGCCTGATTCCGGAACGGCGCAAGTTGATCGGAAACGTTCGTCAGGACACCTTCGAGTTCCTCGAAAAGCACAAATTCAGCTTCGTGCCTTCCGTTTCGAACTGCTTCATGGTGGACGTGAAGCAGCCCGGCGGGAACATTCTGAGCTCAATGCGTAAAGAAAAAGTCTACATTGGCCGCGTTTGGCCGGCATGGCCGACTCATGTGCGCGTTACGGTAGGTACGGCGGACGAAATGAAGAAATTCCAGACGGCGTTCGTCAAAGTAATGGCGTAGTTCCTGAAGGCAGGGCAAGAGACCCAATCGAATGCTTCGTTCCAGGGCACTTCACTCGAAAATCTTTCGCTCTAGTGGCAGATACAACTGGGAGCGTTTTCTGGGGGATTGCGCGGGCGGACTGATTGCGGCTCTCATTGCCCTGCCTTACGGTTTGTCGATGGCGGCGCTGATGCATTTGCCGCCGATTCTGGGGGTGGTCACTTCCATTCTCACGGCGCCTATTACGGCACTGCTGGGACGGAATCCGGTGCTGATCGGCGGCACCGCCAGCGCGACGGTTCCCTTCATTGCGAACGCGGTGAGGGCACAGGGAATCGGCGGGGCTGCGAAGGTTTCCATTGTGGCGTCGGTGTTCATGATGGTGTTTTGCGTACTGCGTCTGGGGCGGTACGTCTCCAAAGTTCCTCCTACCGTGGTGGCCGGTTTCTCCGCTGGAATCGGCGCAATTATGTTTATTTCGCAGTTGAATGTGCTGTTCGGGGTGCATGCTCCAGGCAGTTCTAATTCGCTGATGCAATTGTTGACGGTGTTAGAAGAAATGCCCACGATGCGGCTCGCGCCGCTGGCGTTGGGGTGCATCGTGATGCTGACGGCCGCAGCGGCTATGCGGTGGTCACCGAAGATGCCGGCACCGTTGTTAGGCGTTGCACTCGCCGGGCTCGCCGCGTTTCTGTTCCGAATGCATGAGCCGGAGGTTGGCTCCCTGCAACTGACAATGCCTCCGTTCGCCGGATTTTCCTGGACGCCTCAGGACGTGCTGAGCGTGATACCTACCGGATTGACACTTGCCTTTGTAGCTTCCATCAACATTCTGCTTACCTCCAGGGCCGTCGAGCACTTCCGCGGAATGCACACGCATCATAAGCGCGGGGACGCCGATGCCGAACTGGGCGCTTACGGGATTGCCAATCTGGCGGCGGGAATATTCGGTGCCCCCATGAGCGTGGGGATTCCGGCCCGCAGCGTGGCCAATGTGCGGTGCGGTGGCACCACCCGGCTGTCAAACCTGATGCATGCGGCGTTTCTGTTCGCCCTGGTGAGTCTTGGCTCCAGTGCACTGGCGCATATTCCGCTGGCAGCACTGGCGGGCGTCACTGCCTGGATGGGCCTTTGTCTTCTGGATGTGAGTACATGGCGACGCCTGACCCGCATGCGGATGGTGGACGCCAGCGCGTTTCTGGTGACTGCCGTGAGCGTACTCGTAGTGAATGCGGTTGCCGCAGTTCTGGCCGGTTGTTCACTGTATGTTGTTCAGTATTTGTATCAGCGCTACCTCGACTACTCCCACGGTGCCCTCTCGTCCCGCCCCAGCGTCCCCAGCATTGCCAAGTAGTTTCATTCCAAACGGCAACGCGAAGGGATTTCGGATATGATCGAAGACCATGCGCCTGCTGGTTCACTGGTTTCTGAAAGCCATTTCGCTTCTGGTCGTCGCCCAGATACTGCCCGGTATTCGGGTGGATGGTTTCGGGGCAGCTTTTATCGCGGCTGCGGTGATTGGACTCGTCAGCGCGATCCTGGGGCTCTTTCTGAAAATTATCCTGCTGCCCTTTATTCTGCTCTCGCTGGGAATCGTTTATTTCCTCATTAATGGCTTGATGTTGAAGATCGCTTCGGAGCTGGTTCCGGGCTTTCGCGTGGACGGGTGTATGACGGCGGTGGTCGGGTCCATTCTGCTGACGATAGTGGACTACCTGCTGAACCTGGTGGCCGGAATATAGATCACCGGCACATAAATCACAGGTTTCGTTTTAAAAACGAACAAATCTGATAGCCCGCAATGAACTTGAACGGAGCTTCCCCGAGCGTGTAGTGGCCGCACGGCATGACGACGAGTTTCTGCGCCGCGCCACGGCGCTGTACGTGTTCCACGATGTTGCGCGAGAGTTCCAGCGGAAATGTTGTGTCGTAGGTCGCGTACAGGAAGAAGGAGCGCTTGCTTAGGTCTGCAAAGCGGTCCATGTAGTGAACGGGGCTGACGCAATCCCAGACGGCGCGAAGGCGTTCGAGGCTGATCTCATGCTCGATCCCCTGGCGGATGTGGCGCGTCGAAAGCCCGCTCCAGACCACGTCCCCAAAGTAGGTGGAGCAGTGGTTGAAGACATTCACTTTGATCCGCTCATCATGCGCGCTGGCAAGAAACGCATAGCATGAACCGAGGCTGGTGCCTACGATGCCGAGATCTGTATACCCCCGCGTTTGCAGCCAGTCGAAGCAGGATCGTACATCAATCACGGCTTGTCGGGTGGCGTCGATGGTGCGGGCGATGTTGGCCGAAACAGCGTAGTCAGCACGCGTGAGTTCAGGGGGCATGCGCCGGTCGTGATACGGAAGGCTGATCCGGAGGGCGGTGATACCGAGTTCGGCGATTCCTTTGCACAATGCGACATGCTGCCCGGGGCTCGCGTTCCAGTGCGGCAGCAGAACCACAGCTTTTTTGCCGCGATTCCAGCGTGGTTTGGCCGGGAAATACCGGGCGTGCACCGTGTTGTTTTCAGGGTATGGCGTATCAACGGCAGAGGTGAACTGAACTTCGGATCCATCGTCGGATCCAGCGAAGCGGAAATCGCGCGGAGGCTGGTACGCGAAGAATTCGGCGCTCCTGGCCATCGCCTGGCGGTTCAGGTCGATGATTTGTCGTTCGGGTTCGGTTTCGCCGGAGTGAAAAGGCCAGTTTCGGGTCCATTCGATGCCCCAATCAAAGGGACGAACGACGCGATCTGTCGAACGAAAGGCGAGTTCATGCTCCCATTTCTGCATGCGCCGCCCATACCACTTCTTCACCAAGCCCGCTTTACCGATCCCATTCAGATGTCTGATTCCAGGTTATCAGAGGAGCACCTCCCTTGCGGAGCGCTTTGCCTGTTCGAGCAGGGGTTCGTTGAGGAAATCGATGAAGGGCGTAATGGCTTCGAAGTGTTTTACGATTTCCGGCAGGAGCCTGGAAGTAGTCGCGATGGCCGGCTTCGGACTCGCCAACAGAATGTAGTGTTTCCGTTTGAGCAGGTCGATTGCAGAATGTCCAGGATCAAAGCCCTTGGGGGCGCGCGTGGCGCTCTCGCCCCAGAGCTCGCCATTCAGTTTCTTCCGGAATGCTTTATGATTCTCCGCGATGTGCCGGCGCACGGCGAGCAATAGCGGAGGCTCCGGCGCATACAGTCCACCACCGATCTCGATATCATCCGGTGAGATGGAAAAATAGAAACTGGCGCCGCCCTGCTTGCCGATCGCGTTGCTCCACATGGAAGCCGCAATGTGGGTCTTGTAAGGCGTCTTGTCTTTCGCGAAACGTGTGTCGCGGTAGATGCGATATACGCACTTCTTCGGCTCGCCCACGTAGCCCGGAGCGAAACGAAGCATCTCCGCATGCACCTCGCTGACGAGTTGCAACATGGGCTGGCGCACGTGTTCTTCAAAGACGTCTTTGCGCGGCGTAAACCAGTCCCGATCGTTGTTTTCCTTCAGCTCGCGCAGGAACGCCATGCCAGCTGCGGGAAAACCTTTAAAGCCTGATGCCATATTCCTATAATTAGACCAATGGTTCTTGCCCCGCAGGCACTTCGAGATGAGACATTTGAGCGCCTCGCCGGGCTACCCGACGTTTCGGTTTTACGGGATGTGCCACTTTCGCATTACACGCGCTTTGGAATCGGCGGACCTGCGGATATTTTCGTTGAAACAGGCGACCCGGAGCGGTTCATAGAAGCGCTGCAAATCGCGCGCGCAAGCGGGCTGGAGACGGTGGTTATCGGGGGCGGCACGAATCTGGTGGTTTCCGACCACGGGTTTCGCGGGGTGGTACTGAAGCTGTCGAACCGGCAGATTCGGGCCGCGGGCACATCCGTCTATGTGGAGAGCGGCGCAACGCTGCAAGCGCTGGTGGATTTCACAGTAGATCATGCGCTGAAAGGCCTGGAGACGATGACCGGGATTCCCGGCTTTGCAGGCGCCGCGATCTATGGCAATGCGGGAGCTTATGGGCATTCCATTCAGGAGCGAATTCAGAGCGTGCGGTTCTTTGATGGCGCCGGCGTCCGCACCTTCAACAACGCCCAGTGCGAATTCCACTATCGCGAAAGCATCTTCAAGAGGCATAAAGAGTGGATCATCTTCTCCGCCGATCTCGCAATGGAGCGGGGCGATGCTGCCGAACTGCGTGCAACAGCCGATCGAATCCTGACAACACGCAATAAGAAGTATCCGCCCACAATGAAGTGTGCCGGCAGTATCTTCAAGAACTACCTGCTTGCGGAATTGCCGGGACCGGTCGCGGCGGAGGTTCCGCCGAATGTGGTTATCGAAGGCAAGGTTCCCTCTGCGTGGTTTCTCGAACAGGTGGGCGCGAAGGGGATGCGGTCCGGCGACATCCATGTGGCCGATTATCATGCGAACCTGCTGTACAACGCGGGCAACGGCACGGCGCGCGAACTGACGGAAGTCATCCAGGAATTGAAGCACCGCGTCGAGACGCGCTGGGGGATGCCGCTGGAAGAAGAAGTCCAGTATGTGGGGTTCCCGCAGTAGGCAGATGCGCATCCCCGTCGCCGCCGCGCCCAGGCGCGAGGGTCAACGTACACGACAGTCTGGGGTCGACCCACTGCACGATGCCGCCTGGGCAGGTAACCCCCATGCGGTCCGGCTCTTGCTGAATCACGGCGCTCTGGTCAACGCTCGGCATCTGCCGAGCCGTCCGGGAGAAGCAGGTTCCACACCATTGGATTACGCGGTACAGACCGGCAACGCGGCTGTGGTGAGTTGCTGATTGCACGCGGTGCTCAGGTGAATACGAACTTTCCCCTTTGCACGCGACCGAGAACGGATTTAGCCGTGTGGCAGAGTACCTGAGTTCACACGGTGCGGAGCCGCGGACCCGTTAAGCTCTTCCCACTTTTTGTGTTCTTCCGAAACGCTGTACGCGACCAGATCTCGGTACAGACCCTCAATCACATCACCGTTCAGACCGGCTGCTTCGGCCCATTCGCGGCGGGTTTTCAGGACGGCAGCTACTCGTTCCGGCGCTGCCACATTGGCGGAGTTCGTTTTGAATTTCGCGGCAGCCCGGACATACCCAACGCGCCGGGCGATGAGCGCCACGATCTCACGATCGACAGCGTCCATTCCGGCGCGGATTTCCTCAAGGCCGGCGCACTGCTCCGGCGAGATTTGATCTTTCATGCGGGTGTCGCGATTTAGACGCTGGCAGGCTGCTTCGCGCAGAATTTATCGAAAGCACTGGTCAGAACTTGCGCGATCTGGAAGGCATCCCGTTGTTCAATGTCGCGGCGATGCATGATGTAAACCGGCTTCCCATCCTGAAAAAGAGCGATAGACGGGGACGAAGGCGGGACATCGGAAAGAATGCTGCGGAGGTGGGCGACGGCTGCTTCGTCCGCGCCTGCGAAAACTGTAGCCGCGTGATCGGGGCGATTGGCATGCTTGAGGGCCATGCCGATACCAGGGCGGGCCTTACCTGCAGCGCAGCCACAAACCGAATTCGTGACCATCAGCACGGTGCCGGGTTGCGCGATGGCGCGGTCCACGTCGGCAGGGGTGCGTGCTTCTTCCAGGCCAAACTGCGTCAGGTCCTGACGCATGGGGGCGATCAACATTTCGTTGTAAGGCATGATTCTATTGTCGGCTAAAGAGATGACTGGCGGCGGGCCGCCGATTCAGGGAAGCCTCAGGGAAGCCAAATCGCGCGGAAAATCAGCCATGCTGCGCCCAAAATCCAGCCGGCGAGCGCCTGGTATTCGCGGTTTTTCCGGTACAGCGCAAATGAGAAATCCACTGGCCCGAGGCCTTCCGGCCAGCGCGGCAGCAACAGCGGCACCCGGGCAGCATATGCGACGTACCCTGGCAGAATGGACTTGAGATGCTGCTCTTCGAGTTCTATGGCCGGCAGATAAATGAGCGCGAACAGCACTCCGAACAGAACGGCGAGACCCGCACTGTGCCCGGCCGCCGCGAGTCCCATGGCGGTCAAGAGAGTGCCCAGATAAAGCGGGTTGCGGGTGCAGGCGTAGGGGCCGGACACCGCCAGGCGCTCATTCTTGGCAAGGTGCCCGGCGGCCCAGGCTCTGACTGCCAATCCGAGAAGCGACACCGGCAGGCCGATTTCGAGCGAGTGGCGAGTCGGATGGGAGAAGACCGCGAATGCCGCGACCATGACAAAGCCTGCCGTCACACGGAGGCGGGCAACCTGATCGGCATAGGCTTTGGGAAACCAATGACGGCGCGCCTGCACTAAGCGTGACACCTGACGCGCGATTCCAGACCTTCAAAAACCTGCTCCGGCGTGATGGCGCGCATGGATACATCAATAACAGAGCCCCGCCGGTGCGTGGTTCGGACGCCGGGAAGACGGAACACCCGGAAATCGCCGCCATATGGACCATTCCGAACGGGGTCAGTGGGGCCGAAGATCGCGACGCCCGATTTGTTCAGCGCCGCCGCGAGGTGCAGCGGCCCGCTGTCCACGCCGATAACCAGGCTGGCTCTGCGGGTGGCATCGATTAGCCCCTCGATCCCGCTTTCATGCTGCAGTGTGCCGGGCACCTTCGGAGTTGCGCCTGGCGCGCCGTTCAGTACAAGGGGCATGCCGAGTTTCGACCGAAGCAACTTTGCCAGCTGTTCATAATATTCGGTCGGCCATTGTTTCGAAGCCCAACCGGCGAGGGGACTGGCGAGCGCGAAAGCCCCCGCCGGCAGAGTGCCTTCCGGCTTGCCTGCAGGGAGGGGGAAAGCCCTGACAAGATTCGTGGCTCCGGCTCCCGCTGCAAGATCGAGCGCCTGATCCACAACATGCACGGCGCTGCTGGGAACACGGGTCGAATAGAAGAGGCCTGCGGCGCGCTCGCGAACAACGCCTGGACCGAAGCCCGCCAGCCGCTCCGGACGCGCGAGGTGGGCAATCAACGCCGATTTTGCCAGGCCCTGGAAATCCACGGCGAGATCATAGCGCTCCGCCCGCAGCTCGTTTTTGGTGCGTTGCCAGGACTGCGGTTCGCCACGGCGGAACAGGACGATGCGATCCACAAAACCATTGCCTTCGAGAAGCGGCACCCACTTCGGTTCCACAACCCAGGTTATGCGAGCGGCAGGGAAACTGTGTTTGAGCGAGGCAGCACCGGGCAGAGAATGGAGGATGTCACCCATCGCGCCAAGCCGCACGATCAGAATGCTCTTCAACACCGTAGTCTAACACCGACTAAACACATTTTATTGCAGACGACCGATGCCGAGAAGAGCCTCAGACACGACCCGGTCGGCGCTGACGCGGGTCATACAGCGGTGATCGATGGGGCATTCCCGAAGCTTGCAGGGTGCGCATTCCACCGGCTCCCGCACAAGACTCGCGTGGGGCCCGGAGGGGCCTGTAGCGAATTCATCGGTGGGACCAAAAACCGTTACCGTGGGCACCCCCAGGGCCGAAGCGATGTGCATGGCGCCCGAGTCATTCGTCAGATAGATGCGGCACGCGGCGGTCAGGTCGATGAACTCACGCAGGCTGGTGGCGCCGGCCAGGTTGTGGGCGAAGCCAGGGGGTCCGACAGCACGGGACACTTCTTCACACCTGTTGTGTTCCGCCCCGGAACCAAAGACCGCCACGGATCCGCCGAACTGTTGGGCCAGAGTGCGCGCCGCCTGGGCAAAGCGTTCCGGGAGCCAGCGTTTGGCTCCGCCGTAGGCAGCCCCAGGGCTGACGCCGACTACGGGCTGGATGATGCCGCGGGCTGTGAAGAGAGCGGAGCCGCGGAAGCGAGCTTGATCGGCCCCATCCAACCGGATTTCGGGTACGTCCGGCAACTCGTCCAGGATACCGGCACGCCGCAGCATTTCCAGGTAATAGAAGCGCTCATGTTTCGGAATTTCCCCGGGTTTCGGCAATGCAATCGGGTCGGTCAGAAGCAGGCTGCGGCAGTCGCGCGCATAGCCGATGCGCCGCCGTATGTTGCTGACATAAACCACAGCAGCGCTGTCGAAGGAATTAGGAAAGAGGATAGCGAGGTCAAAGCGCTCGCCTCGCAGAGTACGCATCATACGCCACTTTGCAGACCAGTCGCGAATGCCGGAAGCGCCTTCCAGCGGGATAACACGGTCGACAGAGCGCTCCGCGTGATAGACGGCCGCCACCCAGGGTTTGGCAAGAACGGCGATTTCAGCTTCCGGAAAGCGGCCACGAATCGCGCGTAAAGCGGGCAGCGACATCACGGCGTCGCCGATCCAGTTTGTGGCGCGAACGAGGATTTTCACTCTTGCGGCAGCGTTGATGTGGTACCGGCGCCCGCAGCAACTGCCATGGACTGCAGAACTTCCACCTTCTCCTGCGGAGCGTCCTCGTTCAGGACGGGCTCATCCAAAAACAGCCTTAATTTGGCCGTCGAACCCTCGAAATGGTAGTCAAGGAAGACCTTGAGCGCCATCTGGCGCAGACGGTTGCGCTCTGCCGTTGCCTGATATCGGAAGCCACGGCCTTGCTTGCGCCGCGCGACGGCTCCCCGGCGCGCCAGCCGGTCGAGCAGGGTTAATACGGTGGTGTAGGCCAGCGGCCGATCCTGCGAGATGACCTTTCGCACGTCTTCGACATTGCCCTCGCCGATATCCCAGAGAGCATTCAGACACATCATCTCGAGGGGTGGAGGAAGTTCACGATCTCTCGCCATTGTCTATTTCCTGTCGAAGTTTAGCGCAAGCGTCAGCTTTTCCCCAAAGAGGGATTCGGCGAGGGGTGCGGGTTTTGGCTTTGGCTGCGCGGCAACGGCAGACGCGGCCACGGAATCAGAGGAGGCAGCAACCAACGCGGGCAACAACGGGGCTGCCGGCGGTTGTTCAGGGTTCAGGTAGCGTTCCTTGCGCAGTGCGACTCGCTCCAGGCTCTGACTGTAACCAGTAAAAAGCCCCTGGGCCTGAGGCTCTTTCGCGATCAGCGCCCGCATGTTTTCCATCTTGGAATCCATGTCGTCCAGGTGATGCAGCAGCAGCGCCTCGGGGAAAACCGGAACTTTCGGTGAGCCGTATTCCAGCAAACCGTGATGGCTCAGAATCATATGCTCCACCAGGTTGCGCAGCTCCACTGGAAAGTCGGGCAGATTCCGGAGCTTGTCAGACATCATCCGCATCGCGATGGAAATGTGACCGATCAGCTGACCTTCGGTTGAATAACCGAAGCCACGCTCGTAGGTCAGTTCATGAATCTTGCCGATATCGTGCAGAATTGCACCGGTGAGCAGAAGGTTCAGGTCGACGCAGGGATAGTGCGGTCCTACAAGTTTGGCGAGCCCGCAGAGAGAAATCACATGTTCCAGAAGGCCGCTGCGAAAGGCGTGATGGATCGTCTTGGCCGCAGGCGCAATCTTGTAGCGCGCCGCGATATCAGGGTCGTCCAGAAAAGCGTCCAGCAGCGCCCGCAGATGGCTGTTCGTGAGAGAGCAAACCAACCCGCGCAGTTCACTCCACATTTCCTCGCAATCGCGGGCAGAAGCCGGAAAGAAGTCCGCAAAATCGACCTCGTGATCCTGCACCGGGCGCAGCTTATGAATCGTGAACTGCGGCCGGTTGTTGTAAAGCTGCAGAAGGCCTTTCACCTTCACGAAGTCGTCGCGTTCGAAGGTATCCATCACCTCCGCCACGTTGTCCCACATCTTCGCGTCGAGCTCTCCGGAGCGATCCGAAAGCGTCATCGAGAGGTACGGTTCACCCGTGCGTTTCTGGCGGATTTCCTTGGAATGCACCAGCAGGACGGCAGTGCAGACTTCGTTCGGCTTTAACTCTCTCACCAGGGGCGATTTCATTTTCCTGAGCCGTCTGCGTTCTTCACGGGAGTGGAGGGAACAGGCGCAACTGCCGGCGGAGCGGCCTCCTGCGTATCCTTCGCCCCGGTTCGGCCGTACGGAACCACCTTCATAAACTTTTTAAACCGGCGCTGATTCGCCACAGCTTCTTTCGTGGTGGTCTGGGGCTTCAGCTGGGCCGGGTCCTTCCAGGCTGTATCTTTTTCGGGTGCAGCACCGGAATCCAAATAACCAGGTTTGATTTGCAGAAATGCTTTCTTACGAAGCTGCGTGAGCAGTTCGCGCAGTTTGGGCTGTACCTTCGGTTCCGACAGCCGGTTCTGAATCTCGTTCTGCACTTCCTCGAAACTGGCCTGACCTTCGGCGGTGCGTTCTTCCACCTTCATGATTTCAAAGCCTGCCGGGATTTTGATGGGATCGGTTATATAACCCTTTTTCTGCGGGAAGATAACGTTTTCAATGGCGGGTGTCAGTTGCCCTTTGGTGAACGTCCCCAGCATTCCATCTTCCTTGGCGGTTTCAGCATCAGAGTACTGGCGGGCCAGTTCGGGGAACTTCTCACCCTTCCGGGCGCGGTCCACAACGTCTTTTGCCTTCTTCTCAGCGGCCGCGACTTTGGCGGGTGTGTTGTCCCCGCTGGAGATCAGGATTTCGCGAACCGAGACGGTCTCTTTGCGCACGAATTCGGCCTTGTGATCGTCATAGTATTTCTGCATGTCGGCCTTGGGGATGGAGACGTTGCGATAAACCTCCTCTCCAATCACACGCTGGGTGAGCAGCTGGTTTTTGAACGCAAGTTTGAGATCCTCGAAGCTTTCTCCGGTCTGCTCACGCACCCAGTCATGGAACTTGTCAGGGTCGGCAAGACCGCTTGTCTTCTGAATGTCGGCAACGCGGCGATTCACATCGGCATCCACATTAATAGAAAGATCCTTGCCCTTCTGCACCAGCAACAACTGGTCAATCTGGTCGCGCAGAGCGTCCGCTGCGGCTTTGTTCACCGCCTGATCGAGCGCGGGACCCGCAAGGCCCTGTTTCTCCAGTTGCTGCTGGATTACGACGCGCTGCTTCTCCAGTTCGCCACGCGTGATGATTTCGCCGTTCACTTTGGCGATGATCTCTTCCACAATGCGCGTCTGGATCTCGGGCCGGTCGGCGGCGTGCAGAGACGCAGATGCAGCGGACAGGAAACCAGCGGCCAACGCGCCCGCGAGCCAGTTGTTGGAAGACATATGTAGCCATTATTGCAGATGAAAACCGCGTTCCAGGGGACGTTTTGGACCACCGGGTCCAGGAGATTGGTGGCGCTTTAGGCGAATCCTGTATATCATCTTTCGGTATGAAGCGTGCAAACCTCTTTCGTCTCCTGGTTCTGTCACTGGTGGTAATGGTTTACGGAGGACTGTGTCCGGCGCAAACCGGGGCAGCTAACAAGGCAACGTCGGCACCGAAGACCGCTCCCAAAACCACCGACAAATCGACTAAGAGCGATGCGGCTGCTCCCTCCGGCGCCCTGATCGATCTGAACAGTGCGAGTGCGGCGGAACTTAAGACCCTGCCAGGTATCGGAGACGCTTACTCGGCCGCCATCATCAAGAACCGGCCTTACGCAAACAAGACCCAGCTGAAGAGCAGGAACGTCGTCCCGGCCGGCACTTACGAGAAGATCAAAGACAAAGTCATTGCGAAACAATAGGCTAACGCTTCCCTTCATCATCGGCGTTGTTTTCGCGCTGGTTACCTCGGCACTGGCCATAGCCGGCGGGCCGGGGTTCCGCACGCATCACCTCCTGGAGGAGCACTACGCGAAGCACGGTCACGAGTTTGGGCAAGTGACACAGGAGCAGTACCTGCAAATGGCTCAACAACTCCGTGACTCGCGCCCTGGCAAGAACATTCTCGAAGCGAAACGCGCTCACGGAGCAGCCAAATTCGACAAGAGGTACGGCTGGTTCGTCGCCTACGATTCCGACGGCACAATCCGTACTTTTTTTATTCCTAACACCGGCCTGCGCTACTTCGAAAGGCAGTCAAAGAACTATGCTGCCCCTAAATGAGGAATTGATAAAGAAAAAGCTGCTGGCCCACGGGGTGCCGGAGCATGTAATCGAGGGCGGCGCCGCGGGTTTGATCGCGGGCTGGCGCCGCTTTGTGGAGTCGGTGGAACAAGGGTACCCGCTCGGCCTGGACGACTACCGGAACGATCTGGACCTGCGGGAACTGATCGCGGTAGCGGGCCTTGACTCCCAGGTGGCTGCCGAGGACGAGCGGCTTCGCCAGGCGCTGTTGCCGGAAGGGCGGCCAGTCTGGGAAACCGATGTCCCGGATGCGTTCTGGGTGCGCGGGTATCCACGTAATGCCTCGGGAGAATTACTGTCGGATCTCCGGGCCGAAGGGCTTGCATGATGTGCTACATTTCAGGGTTATATGGCATCACGTAGTGTCAACAAGGTGATTCTGGTGGGGCATCTGGGGAAGGACGCGGAAACGAAGTTCACTCCCGGCGGCGCCGCCGTCACAAGCTTTTCAGTGGCCACGAGCCGCCGCTGGAAAGATCAGCAGTCGGGCGAGTGGAAAGAAGAGACCGACTGGTCAAACATCACGCTGTGGCGCAGCGAGAATCTGGCGCAGTATCTCACGAAGGGCAAACAGGTCTACGTGGAGGGCAGGCTCCAGACACGCAGCTACGAAGACAAGGACGGCAAGAAAGTCTATCGGACCGATGTAGTGGCCGATGATGTGATTCTGCTGGGTGGAGCGGGTGGTGCAGGCGGGCAGGGTGGCGGTCGCGATGAATACTCGCAACAGCCGGTTTCCATGCCGCGCTCAGCGCAGAAATCTTCGGCGCCGCAGCGCGAGGAATTCAGCCAGGGCATTACTGACGACGACGTTCCGTTTTAGAATCAGCCCGATCGCAGGGAAGCAACAAGCGCGCCGTTTAAAATAAAGCCGTGAGTGTACAAGACGAACGGCGCGAAGAGCTGGAGCAGCACGAGTTCATGATGGGTGTGCCCCGGGGCCGCCTTGCTGTGACTCTGGATGTTCTGACCGACGCGCTGGTGCTGGTGGGGCAGCACGGGGTTTATTGTCAGAGTGCGCGCCA
>JAUZEU010000255.1 GCA_030838885.1 Bryobacterales bacterium
TCGACGGAGTCACAGACGGACAGGCGACCACAGCGATGATCGCGGCGCGCCAGTTAAACGACGTTACACAGCCCGTGGCGATCTACAACATCGACACTTATGTAGACCCGCATGCCATGGACATCACAGCCGTGCGCGGAGCCGGGTGGATTCCCTGCTTCCCCGGCGATGGCGACAAGTGGAGCTTTGCTGCAGCAGATGCGAGCGGTCGTGTATCGGAAGTTCGCGAAAAGAAGCGTATCTCGCCCCATGCAACGGTGGGGCTCTACTGGTTCGATTCGGTCAGACGTTTTGTCGGCGCGTATGACCAGTATTACTCGCAACCGGAAAATCTCGAGGCACGCGAAAAGTACATTGCTCCCCTCTACAACTTGTTAATACAGGATGGAGCCCCAGTATACATTCACGAAATCCGCTCCGATCAGGTTTGCCCGCTTGGCACGCCCGAAGATGTTCAGGTGTTTGAATCGAGTCCTGACCGCGCGTCTTTGTCTGCTGGTGTTCCGTGAGCGGAAAACTCGCAGTCCTGGTTCCGGCTTTCAACGGATCGAATCTTCTGCGAACGTCTGTGGAATCCTGCGCCCGCTCCGGTCTTTCACCGGACCGATACGGCATCTTTGTCGTGGATAATTGCTCAACTGATGGCAGCGCGGATCTGCTTCCGGCTTTTGACGGGAATGGCGTTGAGGTCCAGGTCATCAGAAACGAACGAAATCTGGGGCGCATAGGGAACTGGAACCGGGCTCTGGAAATAGCCGCTGAAGAAGGATATAGATACGCCACATTCCTCTTCGTGGGAGATCAATGGATTCCCGACGGAAGCATGGCACCTCTGCTGGACGCGATGGAAGCGTCCGGCAGCGTCTTCGGCATGGCGCCCCTCCGAATTGTGAATGCAAGCGGCGACATGTTGCGCGAAGGTGCCCGCATCTCTATCTCAGGACGCATTGCGTGTACAGATTCCCAAAGTCTGCTGAAGCATTCGATCGGTACCGGCCGGCTGCCGTTCGCCCCGATCCAGGCAAATGTGTATCGCCTCTTCGCGAAGGATCCATTGGTGTTTGATAGTGGGGAGAGCCATGAACTGAACGCCGACATAGAGGCAACGGCTGCCTTCCTGACCAAGCATCCCGGACACGTAACTTTGATGGCAGACCCCTATCTTGTCTGGATGGATCGCCCCGGCCGTTTCTTTTCCGCCCAGGATCCCTGGTATGTTTTCGCGGATACAAGGCGTGCCCTCCGGGCCATCTCTGCCTCGACTGGTATTCAGGTCGACTGGAAAAGCGCTAACGCCATCGCAATGCTGACTGCGCTGCGCGAACCATCGCCACTGATTCCGCTGCGCAGCCGCCTCGCTTTTGCTGCCCGTGTTTTCCGCTTCCTGCAAAGGGACGACGCGGGTCTTAGTTTTCGTCACATGAGCGGCTTCCTTTTTAGAAAGCTGTTCTCGCGGCAGAGTTATCTCGCTCTACCTGAGTTACCACCTTCGGCGGCGTTGGATTCTCCTCCGGTGCCTTCGGTAGTCCGTCAGTGCCGCCCATCATGACCAGATCAGCCATATCCGTCGCACTCACCGTTTTCGCCATAGCTCCGGCGCTGGCCGTTACCGTGCAGCCTCGCGGAGAATTCCTCGATCGCACGCGCGACCTGCAACACGCGATCGATCAGTGCCCGAGAAACGGGTCAGTGGTATTCGCGCCTGGCACTTACCAAGTATCTACCCTTCAGTTGAAGCCGGGTTGCACCTATCGGGGGGAATCCGGGAAAAGCATCCTGAGGCTCACTGCGAAAAACAGGTTCATCTTCGATCTCAGTGAGCGCTCTGACATTCGGATTGAAGGCCTTGTCTTTGACGCGAATCGCCTGGGAGGCGCGCTGCTGGCTGCGCTGAATGCGCCGGTGCGCAACATTCACGTAGAAAACTGTACTTTCCGCAATGTAGTCAGCGCGTCGGTGTATCCCGCTAATATCGCAGTCTTCTCCTCCTGGGCCATCATCGATTCCGCGTTCCTGAATAACAGTTTCGTGAACGTAGCGGGTGGTATTACAGTCAGCACGGTTCAAAACCTGACCATCTCGGGGAACACCTTCACGGATGTCACTCAGAGTGATGCAATCTTCATCGCGCCTAACGCTGTTCCGTTTCGCAGCGGCGAACACATCATCATTTCAAATAACAGCGGGACAGGACTGGCGAAGATGGGCATAGAAATCTTTCTCCCGCATCCCCCGAACGGGTCGCAGATGATTGCGCCTGTCGTAGAGAACAATACTTTCTCAACATTTACGGCTACAAATAATGAGGGCATGGGACTCTCCATTACGCATGGGGATGGCGCACTTGTCCGCAATAACAAGATCGATAACACCAACGGGACCCGGCAGGAAAATGGAATCGGCATCGAGGTGATCGTCAGGAATGCACAGGTAACAAAGAACACGATCACCAAAGGTTTTGGCTTCGGTATGGCGCTACAGGGCACTTCCGGTAACACCCTGAGTTTTAATAACATCACTGGCATGTGGAAGGACGGCATTGTCTTCTCCTGCGATAACGGACGGAACAGGTGCGATAGTTCAGGTTCAAGACTCGAATCGAACGTCATCGACAACGCACGGTTGTACGGTATCCGCGTAGACAACAACTGGGCGAATACGGCGATTGTGTCAAATACCATTAATCGGGCGGGCGGCTACTGGCCGGACGACGCTACTCTCACCTTTACAGGTATTAAGATGTGCCCCGCCAAACAGCCCGTTACGGTGCGGAGCAACATTATCACCCAGACCAGCAAGACCCCACCCCACGGTTTCGTTTTCCGCGGCATTGAACTGAATCCCGAGATTCCGGGTGCCACAGTCGCTGACAACGTGATTCGCTCACTAAGCCCCGTGCCTTTAGGTGAAGGCCTCTCGGGTCAGCCAGGGGCCGGGTGGATCCTCGATCGTAACCAGTTTGTGAATCTTGTGAAAGGCAAATAGCTTGGCAAGCCCTGCAACAGCCTGGACCGCGTTGCCAAAGCCGTTATCGGCGGCACGCCGTGCACCTGTCGACTGGTGGAACCGGTCCGCTGTCTTTATTGTTATTGGCTATCTGGCCATGGGCCGAAGCTTCGCTTACTTCGGCATACCCCAGCTCAAACTGTTCATCGGTGAGATCGTTCTCTTCGCGTTCCTGCTTGCCCATCCACGCGTCAGCCTGGACCGGATTCGCCGCGCTCTTGCTCACCAGACTTTGCTGACTGACTTTTCCTGGTCACTCGTCCTGCTTTTGCTGTACGGAGTCATGGAAATCTTTCGCGGCGTATACAACGGCTATTCCGCCATGAACGCTATCCAGAGCTTTGTGTTCAATTACTATCCGCTGTACCTGTTGCTGGGTATCTGGATCGGCGAGCGCGACCCCGGCTTTCTGCGCAAACTGATCGTCGTCTGCGGCTGGGTTTGTGGCGTCTATGGATTACTCTACATCGCGTATCTCAGCAGGGTAGCCATTCTTATCCCAGGCGCACAAGGAGCGGCCGGCTCCATTTTCGGCCAACCGTGGGGCTCCATGATTGCTCTGCTCGGACTGGTATGTCTTGGCTTCGATTTCAGGCGGGCATGGCTGCTGGTTGTGCTCAATGTAGCTGTCCTGCTCGGCATGCAGGTGCGAGCCGAGTGGTTGGGCTGTCTCGTAGGCATGACGGTCTACTCGTTCCTGACTCGTCGCTTTGACAAACTCATCGGGGCTTTCGCGGTTACCGGACTGTTTCTGGTTATCGGACTTGCGGTCGACTTACGCCTGCCGGGCGCCGCATCGCGAGGCGGAAGCATTTCGACCAGAGATATTGTGGGTCGCGCCATTGCCCCCATCAATGAGGACCTTGCAGCCGAACTGACGCCGCACGCAAGGAACAACGCCGGTACTTTCGAATGGCGCACCACATGGTGGAAGGCGATCTGGAAAAACGCACACAAAGACGCCCTCACGGCTGCTATCGGAGAAGGTTACGGTTACCCGCTGGTGGATCTGGTGGATTACCTGCGCGGACGTACCTTCCTGCGAACCCCGCATAACATGTTCTTTTTTGCGCTCGGTTACGGCGGGTGGCTGATGGTATGTTCCTTCGCGCTGCTCCAGTTCTTCGTCCTGCAACTCTTGCTTCGCGTATGGCGCCTTACACGCAATGCCTTCGGTGTATCGTTCTGGGCAGCGGTTGTGGTCTGGTCACTCTTCGGCGACTCCTTTGAAACGCCCTACGGCGCGATCCCCTTCTTTGTGATCGCCGGCGCCTGCATGGCGCCACTGTTCCGGCGTAGTGCGGCGGCCGGGCCGCGCCCCCGTGCGAATCTGGCATTCTCCCCGGCAATTCCGGCCAGCGCGGTGGGACTCTGATGCGGCTCCCCTTGCTCTTTGAAAAGACAAACCTGTGCGAGTTCTAATGGCTCACAATTACTACCAACAGCCGGGTGGTGAGGATCAGGTGTTCAGAGCCGAGTCACGCCTGCTGGAGCGGCATGGTCACACTTTGTTTTCACTGACCCGGCAGAACTCGGACATTAACAGCATGAACCCGGTCCGCGTCGCACGAGACACGTTTTGGAACCCTCAGATCTACCGCGAGATCAGGCAGACCATTCGCCGCGAACGAATCGATGTGGTTCACTTTCACAACACCTTCCCGATGGTGTCTCCGTCCGCTTACTACGCTGCCCGCAGCGAGCGGGTACCCGTGATTCAGTCCCTTCACAACTACCGTATTTTGTGCCCGGGTGCGCTTTTGTACCGGGAGGGCCGTGTCTGTGAAACCTGTGTGAAGCGGTCGGTGCCATGGCCCGGCGTGGTTCACAAATGTTACCGAAACAGCCGGGTGCAGACCGGGGTGGTCACAGGTATGGTCACCCTGCACCGAATGCTTCGCACCTGGTCAAAGGCTGTGGATGTCTACATTGCACTGACAGAGTTCTCGCGCGACAAGTTCGTTGAGGGGGGCTTTCCACCGGACAAAATCGCTTTGAAATCGAACTTTCTTGACACGGATCCCGGTGCTGCCGATCGGGGACCGAATGGCGGAGAATACGCCCTCTACGCCGGGCGCCTCACAGAGGACAAAGGCCTGCAGATTCTTCTCGATGCCTGGCGGAAACTCAACACTCCTGTCCCGCTCCGTATCGCAGGCGCCGGTCCCTTACTGGAATCGGTACGCCGCCAGGCTGATTCTATCCCAGGCGTGCAGGTCCTTGGCGCCACCCCGCACTCTCAGATTATTGATCTCATGAATCATGCGAGTGTGCTGATTGTTCCTTCGCTCTGGTATGAAGGCCTGCCCCTTACCGTCGTTGAGGCCTATGCCACAGGCCTGCCGGTGATCGCCAGTGATCTGGGAAGCCTGAAGAAGCTTGTGCAAGAAGGTGTGACCGGATTGCATTTCCCCTCTGGCGACTCCGGTGCGCTGGCTCGATGCGTCGAGCAGATACTATCGCCGGCTCACAATCTCAAGGCCATGGGTGCAAATGCCCGGGCCACATTCCTCGCGGATCACTCACCGGAAGTGTGTTACAAGGCGCTGATCTCTATCTATGAAAAGGCGATCGAGCAAAGGGGATTGAACTGATATGAAGGCTGATATCCGCCTCGCAGTCCTTATGCCCGTGTTCAACGGCGGAGACAGCTTCCTTCGCTCGGTAAAGTCGTGTGCAGCGAGCGGCCTGCGGGGCGATGAGTACGAGATCATTGTGATCGATAACTGCTCCACTGACGGAGCCGTGGAGAAGATTCCGCATTGCGACGCGAATGGCGCTCCGATACGGGTATTCAGAAACACTTCTAACATTGGTCGCGTCGGAAACTGGAACCGCTCCTTCGAGATCGCACTGGAACTCGGCTTTCAATACGTTACGTTTCTGTTTAGCGGGGACTGCTGGCTCCCCGGCGCGGGCCTGCGGGAAATCCTGCCGCTGATGCACGAACACAACGCAGCCATCGGCTTCACACCGTTCGTGATCTCCGGAGAGAACGGTGTGGTGCAACGCGAGAGCCGGCGGTTTTACGTGGATGGCAAGGCGGTGGTCTGCACGCCGAGATCTTTCCTCCGAACACTTCTCGAAAGCGGGGTGTTTCCTCTCGGGCCGATACAGGCGAACATCTACTCCATCAGCCGGCAACACCGGCCGTGGTTCAACACAGCAGAGCCCACCAGAACCGACGTGGAGGCCACTCTCGAATTTGTTCGTCAATCCCAGGCGCCGGTAATTATTGGCTCAGAGCCATTCCTCGACTGGAGGGAGTCCGCGGCGCGCTTCCACATGTCGATGGGCCCGGGTCGCACCATTCAGGACTACATGGAGACGTTTCAAATGGCCTGCACGCGCGTGGGGCTTCCTATTAATTATGGCCGCGCGAAAGCCAGGGTCGTGCTGAACTCGCTGCGACTTATGGTGACGGATGCGCCGGTCCGCCAGTGGCCCAGGCTGCTGTTGATCGTCACGCGATGCGCCGTCACAACGCCTCACCGTGTCAGCATCTTTCATTTTTTCGGTACGCTTTGGTCGCGGTACGCACGCGGCCGCAGGCTACTGCAGTTTGGCTGAGGGTCAATGACCGAAATATATCAAAATGCGCCCGCATTTCTGCATGAGCGGGAACTGTTACTGAATTGCGCTGCATGTGACGGCGACGAAGCCGTCCGCGCGCAATTTGGCAGACTCGCCGCGCGCAGTCTCGACTGGCACTGGGTCCTCACCACAGCGGAGAGCCAGGGTGTGCTGCCGTTGCTCCGGGCCCGGCTTGAAGAGGTATGTCCAGCAGCGCCCCCCGTGTCGGTGAGGAACCAGTTATCGCTAGCCTGTGTTGCAAATGCCGCGCACAACCTGAGGATGACTGGTGAGTTGCTTGCCGTGCTGCAGGCTCTGGAAGCGGATGGCATCGAATCGGTTCCCTTCAAAGGTCCGGCATTGGCAAATCAGCTGTTTGGAAACGTCGCCATGCGCCAGTTTCGCGACCTCGACATTCTGGTGCGACCGGCCGATGTGGATCGGGCCAGAGCTGTGCTGCTGGCTCGCGGTTATCGGCCCGAGTTCGAACTCACGCCTAAACGTGAGGCAGAATACCTGCGGTCTGAGCACGCCTTCCAGTTCAAAAGACAGGACGGAGCTTTCATTGTGGAACTGCACTGGAGCTTCGGCTCGCGTGACCAGGCATTTCCGTTAAGCGCGCAGAGCGTCTGGTCACGACTCGGGCAGGCAAAGTTTCAAAGCCGGATTGTTCACGCGCTCTCCAGCGAAGACCTGCTGATCTACCTCGCTATGCATGGCGCGAAGCACCGCTGGGATCGGCTGGAGTGGATCTGCAGCCTTGCGCAGTTGATCCGCGTGAAGCCGGACCTCGATTGGTCGGTCGTGTTTTCCCGCGCGCAACGAACCGGCGCTCTTCGCGGTGTTCGCCTCGCTCTGCTGCTTGCACGGGACATCTGCGCCGCCCCCCTGCCCCCTCTCGTGGAAGAACAGACGGTAGTGGATCCCGCGGTCCGCGAGATGTCTTCGGAGGTTCGCGAAAACCTGTTCGCAACAGATCATTCTTATCAGTCTTCCGAATTGCGGCGCCAGGCCTTTTACATCAGAACCCGGGAGCGAATGGCGGATCGCGCACGCATCGTGCTTTTCTATTGGGT
>JAUZEU010000209.1 GCA_030838885.1 Bryobacterales bacterium
ATCGCCCTGCCCTGAGCGATATCGACCGCAACGGCACCCCTCTGCAGCATACGGTCGGAACGTTGCCGGGCTCGTCGCACGAACGCGATTTCCTGCCGATAAAAGACAAATATGTGGGTTTCGGAGACAGTGCAGCCGCATTTGACCTCGGTGCCCTGATGGGAAAGCAGGGGCACTCTGCCCATATACGGATCGCGAGTAAGTTGCAGTTCGCCGATCTCTGCGATTCGGGTGCGGTGCTGATCGGCGCTTATACAAACCGGTGGACGATGGAACTGATGAAAGGGGTCCGGTACCGCTTCGGGCTTGCTGGCCTCAACCCGGCGGTCATTGACTCGACAAGCGGGCACGTTTGGAGTCTCGGCGAAAAGGCAGGCGACGAAAGCTCAACGCAGGACTACATGATTATCAGCCGCGTGCTGCAGAATAGTACGGGCCAGTTTGTCGTGACGGCGGCTGGCCTCACGCAGTACGGCACCGGAGAGACCGGGCGGATACTCACCAGTCCTGACATCCTGACCTCCATACTCACGAAATTGCCGGATGGATGGAAGACCAGGAATTTACAACTGGTACTGCATTCCGAGATTGTGGGCGATTTCCCGGCGCGGCCCACGTTGGTGGCATGGTGGATCGGGTGATTGGTGATCGCGTAATCGTGTCATAATTCTGAGCCATGGCCATCGCGGGTAAACCCCATCCGGGAGAAGAACACTTAAAGCGCGTACGACGCATCTGCGGAATGCTGCCGGACACTACTGAAAAGCTGTCGCACGGGGAACCGACCTTTTTCGTCCGGAAGAAAGTCTACGTGATGTTCGCCAACGATCATCACGGTGACGGGCATGTGGCCGTTTGGATTCCGGCGGCACCTGGCTTGCAGGAAGTTCTGATAGACGAGGCGCCGGCGGTCTACTTTCGGCCGCCGTATGTAGGGGTGCGTGGATGGGTTGGAATCGAGTTGGAGCAGATTGAAGATGATGCGCTGGCCGAGCATATCCAGGCAGCGTGGCGGATGATTGCGCCTAAGGGTTTAGTCTGACCTGGCCGGACCGCGTTTAGCTGAAGTGGATCCACAGGCCCACGATAAAACAGCCGACCATGCCAGTCCATGCTACGTCTGCCCGGTCGAAAACGCGAACCCCGTCTGCTCCCCAATCCACTGTCAGGCTGGTCTCGGCGGCGGCGGTCCGACGAGGCTCCGTAATCGTGATCACGAACATCAGCAGCACGCAGAAGAGGAAAACCAGGACGCTGTAGTTCAGAAAGCTGAACCGTACGAGGCTGTTCAGGAATCCCAAATCGATTCTGAAGGCGTCATGCATCACGTCCAGCACGAAGCGGCCAGCCCCGAGAAGGCCCCCGGTCACTAAGGTGGTAAACGCCGCCCTGGCCGTCGCGCGCTTCCAGAGGACACCCACGAGGAAAACCGCTGTGATTGGCGCACCGATATAGGCCTGCACGCTTTGCAGATACTGATAAATTTCATTGCTCAGGTACTTGATCAGCGGAACCCACAGAATACTCAGCAGCACAATGGCCCCTGTCGCGACGCGCCCTACGAAAACCAGGCGTCTTTCGCTCGACTCCGGATGCGTCTTACGAAAGATGTCCATGGTGATCAGGGTGGAACAGGAGTTCAGCACGGAACTCATGGCAGACATCAGCGCAGCCAGAAGTGCCGCGACCATCAGGCCGATCAGGCCCTTCGGCAGCAGCCTTAGTACGAGAGTGGGGTAAGCGTTATCGCCGCTGACTACAGCCGGGTAGAGAGCCTTCGCAATCAGCCCCGGAAGTACCAGCACGAACACCGGCAGGATCTTAAGCGCCGCGCAGAAGAAGGTACCTTTGCGGGCGTTCTCCAGATCCTTCGCGCTCAGCGTCTTTTGAACAATCGACTGGTCCGTACACCAGTACCAGATGCCCAGAATCGTGCTGCCGAAAATGGTGCCCACCCAGGGATAGACGGGGTGATCGGCTGGCTTGATCATGTGAAAGTAGTCGGCAGGCAATGCCGCACGAAGGCCCGCGAAGCCGCCCACGCGGTCGAGCCCAATCACCGTCAAGACTATCGCGCCGGTGAGCAGGACAAACGACTGAAACAGATCTGTGTAAATCACGGCTTTGAGGCCGCCGGAGATGGTGTAAACGCCGGTGGCGAGAACGAGAATGATGGAGGTCGTTAGATAGTCCCAGCCGAGCACGGAACGCATAAGAATAGCGCCCGCGAAGAGGTGGACGGAGATCTTCGTGAAGATATAGGCAATCAAAGAGACGACCGTGAGATACCATCGGCATCTCGAATCGAAGCGCCGTTCCAGAAACTCCGGCATGGTGAAAACTTTGCTCTTCAGGTAGTAGGGCACGAACAGCCAGCCAAGAATGAACAGGCAGAAGCTGGCCGACCATTCATAGCAACCGGCAGCCAGCCCGGCGGAAGCGCCCGAGCCCGCCAACCCGATGAAGTGCTCGCTGGAAATATTGGTGGAGAAAAGCGAAGCGCCCACCGCGAACCAGCCGATGCTGTGGCCCGCGAGGAAGTACTCGCTGGTAGTCCGCTGGCGGCGTGAATGGTAGATTCCGATTCCGAATACGATC
>JAUZEU010000271.1 GCA_030838885.1 Bryobacterales bacterium
ATCAGAAAATTATCGGGTTGCGGAACACCTCGGGGGCTGCAGGGCCGCATGAATCAGCTTCTTTTGCTGCTTCTGATCCTGGTGCAGGCGTTCGTGAATGCCATCAGATCAAAATCAGGAAAATCAAAACCCCATTTCGTAACATCACGCGAAATCGTAACGTCATTTCGATTAGCCGACCTTTGCCCGAATTCGGGCGTTCCCGATTTTTGAAATCTATTCAGCCCCGGGCTGCTAGGGCCTTTGGCGAAGAGCCCGGAGGACCGGATCACCGAATAGCGACCATGATGACAAGCATCTTGACCACGCCCCAAATAAAGACTACATTTTCTTGATCTCGCCGACTGCCGCCATGAGCTGAAGGTCATGGCTGGCCTGGGCTGTTTCTGGCGTCCAGTCAGCTTGTATGTCAGGCTCTACTCCGTTTCCTTCGAAGCGACGCCCGTCCCAGCTAATGTATGCCCCCAACGGAACCATTAAGGTGTAGTCGTGGCCCACTTTGAAGCCTTTTCCACCCAGTAGCCGACCGGCGGTCCTCGTGCCGACTACTTTGCCCAAGCCGTTTTCCTGAACAAATCCTGCGATCATTTCGGCAGCGCCCGCCGTATGCTCGTTGACGAGAGCAACGATCCTGCGATGAAATGGCTGTGGTCCGCGTCCCTCGGTGACTACCGCAATCGAGAGGTCACGTCCGACAAAGCGAAATGCGAGAAAGGGCAACTTCCATTTCTGGTCGGGAATGCCGTTCAGAGTCGGCAGGTCCTCTCGACGATAGCCGCGCTCGGCTCGTTTCCTCGTGAGACTGTACCCTACCGGACGCTTATCTGGCACAAGATAGCTCATGAGCCTGAGGCCGCCTATGCCGCCGCCCGGATTTCCACGAAGGTCAAGGATCAGGCGATCGTACCGCCGGAGTGACGCGATAGCTCTGTCCACTTCCTGCGCGAACTCCACGCCGATAACCCCGGGGAAGATTGTGACTTTCAGATATCCGACCGCGTTTTCCAGAACGGACGAGACTACGCTTTGCGGTTCCGCGTACGGGCACTCCGGATGTTTAGGTTGCGGCGTGGCGATATGCAAGTTTACGGTGCGAGTGGCACCGTTTCGATGAACCACCACGACATCCGCAGAGCTGTTCATTTTAAACGCCGGCTTCGTCGGTGGAAGCACGTCAGCATTATTCACGGTCAACAACAGGTCACCCGGTTTGATGCCTGCGCGATCCGCAGGACCACCCGGCTGAACATCCTGAAATGCCCAACGCGGGCCGGATTCGGTTGGGACCTGCCGGAAAGTCGCGTTCACTGAACTCCGTCCTGGAACTTTCGTTCGGGGGCTGAAGAAATGGGTATGCGACGTGCCGAGGGCCGCGAGAAGCGTGTTCATTTCCTGCTCGAACACCTGATCGTCAGCTGCCCCGAGGATCCCTGGACTATGCTGCCGCACCAGCGCGGGCCAGTCTCGCCCGTTAAACCGGGGATCGAAATACTTCGTTCGGACGAGTTCCTCAACTTTGTTGAAAACCTGCTTACGGTCGTCAGTTGTCATGTGTTGGTGCCTTTTCAATGGTGCGCGAACCGTCGCCGATCACGCTGAAAGCAGCCCAGTAGAACGGTGCTTTTGTTTCCTCACCCCTTGCGAATAATTCCCGCTGGGCGCTCCCCAGCGCCGCCGCGGCCGACCGCCCGTGGCTCAGCTCGGTATAGAAAATCTTCATGAGCTCACCGGTACTGGAGTCTTCGACCATCCAGTAACTGGTGACAGATGCCTTGGCACCGGCGTACAGAAAGGCGTACACAATGCTGGAGACACCTTCCTCTCCCTCAATCGGGCCAGTGCTGGTGTCGCAGGCAGATAGCGTAACGAGTGATGTTCTGCTCAGCGGCAAGTGGCGAATCTCTCTAACCTGCAGCAGTCCATCGTCTGTGGCGTCACCTTCAGCGAACACCAGCCCTGCCCGGTCCGGTTTAGCTTCGTCGGTGACCGCGTGAACAGCGAGATGGACGACATCTTCCCCCTTGGCGATCTCTCGTTTGAAATTCGACTCCGTAGCCCGTTTGCCGGAAAGAACGGTGCCGTTCAGATTGCGCAGGGTTGAGGTAACGTTCAAGACCTCATCTCCAGTCGCAGGCAAGGGAGATAGAGCGCTTCGCCGAAGCGTTTCCAGTCCGCGGAAGATTCTCCATTTTTCCGGGTGCGTGACTTCACCTGTATACTCAACATTTCCAACCGCCAGAACAGCGCTCGACGAAAGTGTCTGGTTGTGTCGTATCAGCGTTAAAACAGAGGAAGAGGGCGAATAGCTGATCGTGTGGGTCTCCATCAGATAACGGTTTGAACTGTCCACCAGCGTCGCAAACGGAACACGGTGCAGATTGCCGTCAGGGATTACGATCAGATCGGCATTCTCGGGCAAGTCTCCAAGCGGCGCGACAATCGCTGAATAGAGCCGCTTGCCCTCCTCGATTCCGGACTTCCCGCTCCTGATAGCCACAAGATCACTGTTCGTGAGTGCATCAATGGTCTTGCGGTCTGGTAACGGTATGATCCGTTGATGATTCGAAGTGATCAGGAGGCAGAATGATTTTTCATCGCCGATCACGTACTCCAGAACCACTTCGTTGGGAGCGAGGCTGGTTCGCAGATCTTCCAAAGACGGCTGTTGGCGCAAGAGGAGGTTCATCGGAGACTCTTCTTCCAGTACCGTTTGCGATTCGAAGTCCGTTAAGGAGTCGGAGATTCGCTTCCGCTCGCCTGGATCCGATGTATCCATCAGTTGCATTTGAAGAGCGGCGACGCGCCGTTCGGCGGCTGCGATAGCCGGCCTCGTTCGACGGTCCCGCTCAGCCGTCCGGAGTCGGTCCGAAGCTACTCGACCGCGGACCTCCTCAATTACGTTGTATGCCTTGAGGAAATCGTTCTGCCTCACCGCAAGCCGGAAGTGGCCGAGGTAGACTTCGCTCATGGCCGCTACTACTGATTTTTTCAGGCCTGGTGTAGGGGAATTTCGCAGCATCGTGCCGACGACGCGTTCAGCAATGAGATAAGTGCGCTCGGCCTCGCGGAGTTTGCCGCGGGCTTCCTGAAGGTCTGCCCGAACGGCCAGGTGGTGTGGCAGTTCGTAAACTTCACTCATCTGCATGTGTGCTCTGATGCTGTTCTCCTCACACCGTTCAGCCTGGGCCAGCTTTCCGGTGCTCTTGTATAACGCGGCGAGCCGGGCATTGACCTCGGCGGCCCCCCGGTTGAAATGAATTTGCGCTGCGTGATTCGCGGCTGTCTCGTAAAGCTGGATTGCATCGGATGTCCGGTTCTCTTTCTCCGCTAACTCGCCGTCCTGGGCCAACATGTCGACCTCGAAGCCGATGTTACTGCGGAGTCGAGCGTACTGCAGCCCTTCCGAAATCACCCGGCGCGATTCGGCAAACCTGCCCAGTTGGGTCAGCGCGCTTGCCTTTCCGGAGACCGCCAGTTTTGGAAAACCTGCGTCCGGGGTACGACGAGAGATGCTCAGGGCTCGATCAAAGAACCAGAGCGAATCACCGGCCCGGTGGGTCTCCACCTGTCCTTGCCCCATGAGTGACAGGTAACGGACTTGTGCGGCCTTGTCGCCGTGAAGGAACGAGCTTGCGATCGCCTTCGCCACCCGCCACTTCGCTTCGGAGGAATTGCCCTCGAGGAAAGCCAAAATGCCCAAATCGCCGGACGCGCGGGATCGGGCGTCGGTGTCCCCTCGGGTTTTGGTAACCCGTTCCAGTTCTTCAAATGTGGGGCGAGCGGAGACACCGTCGAAATTGAGATCGACATAGCCCTTCATCTCCAGGCAGCGCTGTTTCAACGCCAAGTCTTGCTGAACGTCCTGTCTCAGCAGGATCGCCTGGAGTTCGTGCGAGATTTCTTCCAGATTTAAAGATTCCGCTTCTGAGCCGAAGCGGCTGACGTGGGCGTACAACTCATTCCGCTTGTCCCCTAATTCCCGGTAGCGTGTTTCGAGACGAACATAGATTGGACCCGCTTTGTCCCAATTGCCCAATTTTGCAAACCGGTCTGCCCTTTCAAGATCTCGGGCTTCGGGGGAAGCAGCGGTGGATGGTTTTTTGGCCGTGCGCAGGCCAACGCAGGCCGCAATAACGGAAATTGCTGCCACAGGAACCAATAATTTGATGCCGGTCGTTCTCATAAAACTACCGTATTGCTAAATATTCTACCGATATCCTGCGGATATCTGGTAAACCGTTGTCCATAAATCTGCTGCGGAGCCGTTATCTGTAGGAGATTAGTGTGACGGTTCAGACAAACGATGCCATTCGCAGGCAGATTGAGGCTATGCAAACGGCTGTTTTTGAGCTTGGTCTGTACAAGCCCGCGGGTGCCGCGGATCGGCACAACGCGCCAGAGATGATTCCCCGCTCCTGGGATACGGATACACTTCTGAAATCGATCGCATGGCTTCGGCTCCAGAATCTTCGGGGCCGCAACATATATATACGCCCAAAGGGCGAACATAGTCTGTCTCTGGTCGACGACCTGTCCAGATCGGCGATTGAGCGGATGAAGGTGGAGGGATTTCACCCCGCCGCTGTCATCGAAACGTCACCCCGAAATTTTCAGGCGTGGCTCAATCATGGGCATATTCTGCCGAAAGAAATTGGTACGGCGGCGGCGCGTTCTTTGGCCGGTCAGTTCGGTGGGGACACCAAAGCGGCGGACTGGCGGCATTACGGGCGTTTAGCCGGATTCACGAATCAAAAGCCTAAACATAAGCAATCAAACGGTTTATTCCCGTTTGTAAAGCTGATTGAGGCGACCGGGGCCGTTTACCCGATGGCCGAGAACTTCATCTCGAATATCAGGGAACAATGCGAAAAAGATGAACGGCTGCGCAGGGATCGGGCAGCTTCTTTCGTCCCTTCGCGTCCATTCTACACTCCGCCGAAATCAATTGAAGCTTTTCGCTTAAACCCCGACTATGGCGGCGACGGTACACGGGTCGACTTGGCATATGCTCTCTACGCTTTTTCCCGGGGTGTTAATGAAAGCGATGTGAAAGCTGCTATCGCCTCTCGCGATCTGTCCCACAAAGGCAGTGAACGCCGACAGCACGAGTACATCGAGCGCACGATCCGAAAGGCACTCGCACTTCGGCACCACTCCCCAACTCTTCAACGTTAACGCGAGGTTCCGGTGTGCGGTGAACTGTTGAGCCGTTTCTTGAGTTCCCCGGCGGCGTTCGCAGGAACAGGGTTTGGCTGCGGCATTGCGGCATACGGACTGGGGACGGCACGTGCAGGTGAAATTGGTATGCGGGGAAGGCCGCCAATCAGGCAGAAGAACAAAAACACGATCCCTGCCACGTAAAGCAGCGCAAAGCGTGAAAGACTTCGCGGCCCCCGAAGAGCGGCAATCCAAAACGCGAGGCGAGTCATATGATATCTCCTCTAACGAATGAACGTCCCAACCCAGACGCCACATCCGAACAGAATCAGGCCGACAAACATGCCCAATGCAGCCCAGCGTACCACGGCAGGCCGCGAGTGAGCCAGATGCACGGCTTTGATTAATTCATTGCTGCGCAGACTTGCCGCGGCCACATCTTTCGCGATCTCAGTCTTCCAAGCGGCGGCCGACTTTCGCACCTCATCGGCTAAGACCTTGCCTGCCCGGTTATCAACCAGGTGGGCAGATGCCTCGAATTCTCCGATCACCACACGGACCCGCTCGATCAGCGTTTCAATCGCGTCATCCAGCATCAGCCGATTTATGGTGCTCACAGCGAAGATGGGGTCATCGTGGTCAACCCGAACCCCGTTCCGCGCGGCGATCTCGCCTATCAGGCTCTGGACGTCAACCTTCACTGCGCACTCTTTGATCGCATCAGAACAATTCGAGGGTCTCCAGCTGCTCGAAAAGATTCCGCTGAACCATCCGCAATCGCTGCTTGCTCATCAGCGAGAGACCGTTGCTCTGGTATGCTTCGGCGAACGTGAGCTTTCGTGCGATCATCTCTTCAATATCCCTGCCGAAGGTGTCGGGACTGCGCTTCGGAATGAGAACAGTGCCTGCCACTTTATCCTGGTGTTCGGAGAAAGCGGCCATCTGGCTGAATCTTTTGCCATCCCGCTCAACCGGCCCAAAATACTCGTTGATCCAAACGATGATATTGCGGGAGTCCGAACTTTCAGCCAGCGATTTGAATCCGGTCACTGTATCTGCGAGCGCCTGGCCCCCCGTGATCACCGTGTGAATTAACAGGCGCCGGCCCGCTTCTCGCAGGACTTCCGGGACAGTATTTTCAAGCATGTAGTGCCAAAGCGGAATGAACGTCGACGATCCGTTGTCGACGATGAAGGAATCGTCGTGGCCGAGAATGCTTTCCACCAAACCATCGAACCGGCGCCGATCCACCTGGTTGCCTTCCATTAACTGGAGATGCTGCGCGCCCAGCGCCGCATACTG
>JAUZEU010000289.1 GCA_030838885.1 Bryobacterales bacterium
TATTAAGTATGCCACAGAAATCCGGTTCCTGTCCGCCGAACGTACAAACGATTCGCCGCAAGTACCTCAAAACAAAACAAATTTTCCAGGGGACACTGTCCCCGAGCTGTGTCATTCTTACCACGCATGGACCAAAAATACCCACTTCCGTTGTAACATTCCTGCCACGATAGCCTCCGAGAACGGGCTTCTGTGTCTGGCCGTACAGGGTCACGGTGCCGCGTTATAAATAGTACTTTCACGACTCCAGCTTATCGGCTAATCTTTCTTTATCAGAAGGCTGACAAGCCCGTCAGGCCGACACCAATCCAAATAGGGCACAAACATTTATGTGGCCGACCGGAGGGGGGCGGATAAAACTTCCCCCGGCTGCATGAACTCTGAGGTGTTGGGGAGGAGGATCCCCGGCACCTCATTTTTTTGTGCGGCGGGTTCCGGCGTGTGCTCCGCGCAAGCGGACGTTTCAATCCGATAGAATCAGAGTTTCACTCGCTTTTCCAAACATGCAGAAGCACACCAGTGTAGTGGCCATCTACCCGGGGTCTTTCGACCCCATTACAACTGGCCATCTCGATGTGATTGAACGCGGTTCGCGGCTTTTTGACCGCCTGATCGTGTCGATCCTGCATAACGAATCGAAATCCCCGCTGTTCAGTGTTGAAGATCGAATTGAGATGCTGAGGGAAGCTGTGAGTCCGTTTTCCAACGTTGAAGTGGATTGCTTCCACGGCTTGCTGGCGGATTATGCCCTCACAAAGAAGGCCCGCGTGATTTTACGGGGTATTCGGGCCATTTCAGATTACGAGAATGAGTTGCAGATGGCCCTGATGAACCGGCGTCTGCAGCCTGGTCTCGAAACGGTATTTCTTTTAGCCGGGGAGGCATTTTCGTTTATCAGTTCGCGTCTGGTAAAGGAAGTGATTTCGCTGGGCGGAAATATAGCGGGCCTTGTGCCGCCGCTGGTCGAGCAGAGACTGCGCGTGCGTTTGCACAGGCCGGAAAAGCAGACATGACTATGAACACAAGCACCGCCGACAGAATCGCCGCAATCAGCGTTTCGTCAACCATGAAGGTAATGGCCGATGCCGACAAACTTCGACGCGAAGGGGTCGATGTGGTCGATTTCAGCGCCGGAGAGCCGGATTTTCCTACTCCGGACAATATCAAACAGGCCGCCATCCGCGCGATCGAAGCCAACTTCACGAAGTACACACCTGCAGGCGGTACGGCCGAAACGAAGCAGGCCGTGGTGGACCGCCACAAGGCGGAGTTCGGCACCGATTACAAGCCTTCCGAGTGCATCATCACGGTGGGCGGCAAGCACGTCCTGTTCAATTACACGCAGGCGCTGGTCAATCCGGGCGACGAAGTGATCATTCCGGTTCCTTACTGGGTCACCTATAAGGACATCGTGAATTACGCAGGCGGGAAGTGCGTATTCGTCGAAACGGATGAGAAGGAGGGCTTTAATCTCACCGCCGATATGGTGGAGCGGAATATCACGCATAAAACGCGGATCGTCATTATCAACTCGCCCAGCAACCCTTCCGGCTCGGTGATGGCCGATTCGGAATTCGAGAAGCTCTATCACATCACTGCAAAACGCGGTATCTACCTGCTGACCGACGAGTGCTATTCGCACTTTCTGTATGACGGCAAGCCGTATTCGGTGGCGTCGATCGCGAATTCGAAACCCACAGTCCTGGTCGCCGGCACGGTTTCGAAGACTTACGCCATGACTGGCTGGCGCATTGGCTACGGCCTGGCTCCTGAAGCGGTTATCGGAGCAATCAACAAACTGCAGAGCCACTCGACGTCCAACCCGACGTCGATTGCGCAAAAAGCGGCCGTAGAAGCGCTCAACGGCCCGCAGGATTCCGTTCCGCAGATGCTGGCGGAGTACCGGCGGCGTCGCGATTTCGTGATCCCGCGGCTGCGCCAGATTCCTGGTGTGGAGTGCTCCATACCTGCAGGGGCGTTTTACGCGTATCCAAACCTGCGCGGCGCGCTGAACAAAGGCGGCATCAAAACTCCGCTGGAATTCGCCGACCGGCTGCTGAAGGAAGCCAGCGTAGCCGTGGTTCCGGGCGAAGCGTTTGGCACGGACGATCATGTGCGGATTTCGTACGCGACTTCCATGAAGGAACTGGAGCGCGGGCTCGACCGGATCCACGAGTTTGTGGAGAAGCTTGGATGATTTCGAAGCTGGCCACTACACCTTACGATAAGGTGTGGGGGTCTCCGCGAACGGAGCCCTGGCTTGCGAATCCCGCCGGCCGCAAAATCGGAGAGATCTGGTTCGCGGCCTCGGCGGAGGTTCCGCTTCTGCTGAAACTGCTGTTTACCTCGGAGTGCCTGTCGGTTCAGGTACACCCGAACGATGATTACGCGAGGGAGCATGAGAACTCGCGCGGGAAAACGGAAATGTGGCACATTCTGCGGGCTGACCCCGGCGCGGAAGTTGCCTTAGGCCTGCGCGAGCGGCTTTCCCGCGAAAGGTTGCGCGAGGCATCTTTAAGCGGCGAAATTGAGACGCTGCTGAACTGGGTTCCGGCCAGGAAAGGAGATACGTTCTTCGTTCCGGCTGGCACTATTCACGCGATTGGCGGCGGGTTGGTTTTGTGTGAGGTCCAGCAGTTGTCTGATGTGACGTATCGCCTTTATGATTACGGCCGTCCCCGCGAACTGCACCTGGACCGTGGTATGGATGTTTCGGATACGACGCCACGGAATTGTGATTCCAGTTCGACTCTGCCCGTGGAATGTGAGTACTTCCGCACGGAACGTGTGCCGGTGACTGGCGTAGTCCGGTGTGCTCCGCGAAAAAAGAACACCTTGTATGTCGCACTAGAAGGTGAAGGGTGCATCGGTTCGGAGCCATTTCGGGCGGGTGACGCCTGGGAAATTACTGCCGGATCGGAACCCTTTCAAATCGAGAGCAGCGGCGCCGCTTTTCTGGTTACATCCGAGCCGTAATGTATGCGGCCTACAATCGACAGCTGACAGCGGGTCGCGTGCAGTGGCCGGAAGCGGCGCAGCTGGCCGCCAGCGCTGGCTTTCCTGGAGTAGACGTTTATTCTGGAACTGCGCTTCAGGCCGGTCTTGACAAGAGCCTGCAGCTGCTCGCGCATTACAAGCTGCGCCCGGCTGCCATGGACTTTCCCATCGAATTCCGGCAGGACGAAGCAACCTTTCAGAAGGGACTCCGGACTTTGCCCGAGGCTGCGTCGTTCGCCGCTGCGCTGGGATGCCCGCGCATGACAATGCATGTGCCCGCCTCCTCTGATACACCGAAACCCGAGCAGCGCAGGATTTATCTGGATAGATTTCGCGCCTGTGCCGAAGTGCTGGCGCGCTCAAATGTCCGGATCGGCTTCGAGTTTCTTGGACCCCTGCATTTGCGGAAGGCACGGCGGTACGAATTCATCTGGAGAATGGATGAGATGCTCGGTTTCGCGGAGGAATGCGGCCCGAACTTCGGGTTACTGCTGGATTCCTGGCATTGGCATCATGCCGGAGCTACTGTTGAGGATATTCTGGCCGCGGGAAAAGAGCGAATCGTGCATGTTCATTTGAACGATGCGGCAGACCAGCCGGCGGAGGAAGTGCGCGACAATGAGCGCTTGTTGCCGGGCGAAGGCGTGATCGATTTGAAGGGATTCCTGCACGCTTTGAGAAAGATTGGATACGAAGACGCTCTTTCGGTGGAAGTGTATGGGCGTGGCCTGAAAGAGATGCTCCGGAAAATGCCGCGAAGCTGGGCCTGGAATCGGCTGTTGGCGTCATGCGCGATGCAGGTGTGATCTAGATGAAGATATCGGGACTGCTGACCGAACAATCCAATCCGGCGTCGGCGCAAATCGACCAGCTC